>JBAXEY010000022.1:0-13193 GCA_037140175.1 bacterium
ATGTCTAATTCCTAATTTCTAATCAATGACTCAATTTTTTCAGACTTCTCAGCACCTTATGCTTCGAAGGATATCGTTCGAGAAGCATAAGCGACGAGAACTAATAATCGTTAAAGTTATACGAACTTCTCATCTCATTCGAAGGATTACTTGATAACTTTATAACTTTAAGAACTTGATAACTAATCAACTTTCAACTTTACAACTTGATAACTTTTTACTCTTAAAAACTTGACAATTTTTAACTCACTTTGTGCTATAATTCTTAGTATAAACCTGAAGAAAGAAAGAGGTGGGGGGTTTGGCATTTAATCGGATAATCCGAAATACCAAGAGAATGCTGAAGTTAAGGCGCTTTGGCGTACTTATTGTCTCTCTGCTTCTAGGACTCTTTGTGACAATGGCATTGGTTAGCTCCAGTGGCTCACAAGCAGCTTCGACTGACTATATTAATTTTCAAGGGAAGCTGACCGACGCTAACGGCTATGGGATTGTTAGCACATCAAGATCAATCACCTTTTGTATATTTAGTGCATCATCAGGTGGCTCTTGTGCCGCTTCCCCCTCTGGTCAACTTTGGTATGAAACAAAATCCGTCACGACAGATGCGCGTGGGATATTCAATACCGCTCTTGGTGATACTACAACTTTTGGCACACTCTTTACTAATAATTCAAATGCCGATCTTTATCTAGGGATCAACGTGGCTGGTGATGGTGAGATGACGCTCAGACATCCTGTCGGTTCTGTACCAAAATCATTTAACTCGAGTAGGTTGGAGGGTAATACTTGGGCGGTGCCAGGGGCTATAGGTACTACAACAGCTAACTCGGGCGCTTTTACTACTCTATCTGCATCAGGGGTTTTGACGTCGACAGTTGCTTCAGGAACAGCGCCTTTCACAATAGCTTCAAATACAATGGTGAGCAATCTTAACGCAGATCTCCTTGACGGTTCACACGCCGCCGCTTTCGCTCCTTCATCGGGCAGTACTGGTTATATACAAAATCAAACAGCCTCAGATCAAAATGCGAGCTATCGAATATCCGGTAGTGGACAGTTAACGTCTTTGGGAATTGGCGCATCACCAAGCGGACTACTCTACACTTATGACGCAGGAAATACAAACTTTGGGGCTACTGTAAACTTTACACGAGCAGCTTCCGCTGGTGATTATTTGGGTCACGTATCGTTCGGTGGTACTACTTTTGGGCAAAACAGTGGAGGCGATTTCTTTGGATCAAGGTATACAAATTGGGACTTGACCGACAATAGGTGGGAATCTGGATACTCAGGTTCGGTGGTAGGTCCATCGAGATTAGACTGGAATTATAATGGTGACATTATGTTTAAAACAATGGCACCTCAGACCTTAGTCGTTGGCGATCCACTAACCTTCAACAATACGTTAACGCTCAAAGGAGCCGGTAACGTCGGTATCGGCACCGCATCTCCCACCGGTCGTCTCCACTCCTATATCTCCAATGCCGCAACTACTACTTCCCAATACACTGGCTACTTTGAAAACCTATCTACAAATACGACTACAGATGCTATTAACAAATATGGTATGTACATAACCTCAACTGGTACATTTACTGGTGGTGCTGGTACAGCTACTAACAACTATGGACTCTATGTGAATACGCCTAGTGGAGCAGATAATAATTATGCCGCTGTCTTTGCTGGAGGGAATGTGGGGATAGGGACGGCGAGTCCAGTATATAGTCTCGATGTAGCTGGCGATGTCAGAGTCGGTTCACGGTTTAGGTTTGGTACAGCTGATGCCGATACAGGCACAAATAATGCAATTCTTGCACTGGATGCTGGCACAGGGAAAAATCTAGAAATATATAACTATGGTGAGAATGGGGTACTATTTAAATTATTTGGATCCACAAGGGGGGCAAATATTGGATATTGGAATTCTCTTGGTGATCCTGGTGCTAATAGCCTTGGTGTAGGGGGTAATGCATTAATCACTGGCAATGTCGGTATCGGGACGACGAGTCCAGGAGGGAAGCTTGATGTTGCAGGAGGTTTCATCACTACCAGCTACAATACAGGGAATACTTACCCGTCATTCGATGACCAGGGGAGCAACCGACACTTCGGTGCAATTGGGTGGAACTTTGGTGCAGGCGGAGGGGCTGTAGACATCTGGAATACTAGTACTGCTGGGGGTAATCAAGGATTTGTTTTTAGGCAGCAAACTGGGGTCTCTTCACAAACACCACTAATGACAATAAATGGGAGCGGAAATGTCGGCATCGGCAACACTTCTCCTACCGCCAAACTCCAAGTCACAGAATCAGCTGGTATATCTAGCGGTGCAACGACTATGACAGTCACGGGACAACCTACTACAACCTTTTCTACTTCTGTCTCTACTACTCTCTATGCTGGAGACTACATTATTCCTACTACGACAACAGCTCAAGCCAGAACAGTCGCTAATACTGCAACAGGAACATCCTTCACCGTCACCTCAAACTTTACTGCCAATATTGCCGGTGAAACCTTTACTATCTACAGACCATCGACAAATATTACTAATAATGCTGGGACTGCCTCTAGACTATTTATCCAAGGCTCTACAGGCAATGTCGGAATAGGGACGACAAGTCCAGACGTTAAGTTACACATAGCAGGTAACTTTTATAACCCTCAATTAAAGGTTGATAGTTCGGGTAATGACGCTGCACTCTCGTTGAAGGATACTGCTTCTGGTGGGAACGAATGGTGGATTGGCTCAGGGGCAACGGCTTCTGGGTCGGGAGCCAATTTGTATTTTCTTAATCTTAATAGCGGTCAAACGAGAATGGTAATTAGTAATTCTACCGGCAATGTCGGTATCGGCGCAACAGCCCCTACTTATAAGCTAGAGGTTGCCCCTACATCTGGAGCAACGGCAGGGCAGACGGTATATATCCAGGACGCCACTGCTACAACAGGCGCAACCAAAGTAGTCGTGAAGGGTGGTGCAGGACAAAGCTCAACAAATTTACAGGAGTGGGTAAGCTATGCCGGCAATGTCATCGGTGCCATCGATACAAATGGTAGATTATTCACGAACATGGACGGTGGTAACAATTATCGGTTTACTTTGGATGCTGCCAATGGTGGTGGACCAAGGCTTTCCCTGGGTACATCTAGTACTCCGAGCTCGTTTTTTGAAGTTGGGGCTTGGAATAATATAAATAACTTTGATTCAAAGACGAGGGATTTAAAGCTTTTTAATGGAGGCGGGTACCTCTATCTTGAAAATGACAATGGCAATGTCGGCATCGGGGTAACCGTACCTACAGGAAAAATTCATCTAGCGGCGGGGACTACGGCAGCTAGTTCTGCTCCCCTCAAGTTCACCTCAGGTACCAATATGACGGCAGCCGAAGCTGGAGCTGTAGAGTGGGATGGTAGCAGGCTATATATTACCCAAACAACAGGCCCCACCAGAAAAACTTTAGCTTATACCGATGATTCTCTTGCCTCGTCAATTAGTATCGGGAGCACTATTACGAGCTCGACTATCGGCTCCGTATTATATGTAGGTGCTTCAAACCAATTAGCCCAAAGCAATGCAAATTTCTTTTATGATTATACGAACAATCGACTTGGTTTAGGGACGACGATTCCTGCAAATGCCCTAGATGTATACGGCACAATGAGTGCAACCTCGGTCGGCTCGACTTACACAGCCTCAAAGACGACGACCACCATTACTGCTACAGCCGGTACTTTTGCTACCGGTGATGTCGGTAAATTCTTTGTTTGGGCAAACGGAACGATAGACACGATAACTGCTTATATCAGTTCGAGTCAAGTCACGGTCGCAAGCTCTGCCTCGATCGGCTCACAGACTGGATATACCAGGAAGGCAAATTTATTTGTTAACGCTAGTGGTAACGTTGGCATCAATAATTCAAACCCGTCAGCCAAGCTTGATATCAGAACTTCGTCACAATACATGGGGAATGCGGTTATTGCATCAGAGGTATCGGACAATACTTCACTTCGTTTGTATCGAACGACTGGCGGCCCAGGAACCTCGTATCCTTGGTATATTGAGAACAATGTAGGGTCTTTACTATTTAAGACAGGTTCAGCCGCTTTGATTGGTTCAGAAACCGTAGCCACTGTCATGGCAATTAACGCGAGTGGTCAGGTCGGAATCGGGACAACGAGTCAAGGAGGTATATTGCATACCGTCGCAACAACTTATGGCAACACGCCAGTATTTGAACGCGGTGGCCAAACTACTGATGGCATGTGGTCAGCGTTAAGAATCTACGCCACAAAAACTACCAGCATGAATGATGGATTTGGGTCACAGATAGCCTTCAACATCAGCGATGATACAGCTTCAAACGTGATTGGTTATATAGGAGCCACTAGAGCAGGGGCAGACAACACTGGTGATCTTGTATTTACTAGTATAGCTGCCGGTTCTGAGAGCGAGAGTATGAGGATAAAATCTAATGGCAATGTCGGAATTGGAACAACAAATCCTGGAGCGAAATTACAAGTTGCTGGGAGGATGACAAATACTCAACCAATTAGCTCACTTTTTGCACCAGATATGTACATGGCGACAACAACCCAAACTTCGGCCGACGCAGTGCAGATAGCCCCGACTATGAGCAATCAGGTTTCGGGGAATGAAGTGACAGATTTTTATGCGTTACGAATTAAGCCTCTAACTTATGCTACTACTAAAGTTGTTAATAATTACGGTTTATATATCGAAGCAGGAACTGCCGGAACAAATAATTATGGTGCCTATATTGCAGGCAATGTCGGTATCGGCAATACCTCTCCTGTCTCTAGGCTAACAGTCACTGGCTCTAGTTCAGTTGGCACGGTTGGCTCCACTCAATATCTAACGGCTGACGGGACTTTTGCCACCTCGAGTGGCTGGTCTACACCAGGGCCTGTAGCATTACCGTCGGCGGGATGGGACATTACTACGGTACCGGGCACAGTCTATCATGCAACGGGCAACACCGCTGCACTCTCTGGGACATCAACAGCCACGAACACAGGAGTGATGTATAAGATTGACTTTACGACCACTGTCACGACGGCTGGCGATGGCTTCAGTGTTTCATTAGGTGGGAAAGATTCTGGTGAGAACATTACCACTGCAGGAGCTCACACAGTTTACATCTCCCCAAATACTGCGACGGGGACATTAAGCTTTACTCCAGGAGCTGCCGGCACTTTTGTTGGTACGATAGACGGAGTTACTATCTATACGGTCCAAAGCTCAACACCAGACATAACGGTATTGAATAGTGATGGGACATCAGCTCCTTTGGAAATAAGAGCAGGTGGCAGCGATTTAAGAAACATATTTCTGGGGACAAATGCTGGGGAGCTAACGACGACTGGTAATAGAAATTCAATTGTTGGTACCTATGCCTTTGAGAGTAACACCACAGGCTCTAATAATTCAGGATTAGGTTATAGAGCGCTGGATAATAATACAACAGGCTCTAACAACGTAGCCGTTGGTATTTATGCACTGGAAATGAATACCACAGGGAGCGATAACGCTGCTGTTGGTTATAATGCACTTGGTTCTAATACAACTGGTTCGAGTAACACAGCCATGGGGTTCCAATCTCTCATTTATAATACTACGGGTTCTGAAAACGCAGCTTTTGGAGGGCATAGTCTACAAGACAATACTAGTGGTTCAGAAAATACAGCCATGGGTTATTACTCACTTGTGTATAACACGATCGGTAGCCATAATGTTGGGGTTGGTAGCCTTGCTCTAAGGTCTAATACTGAGGGAGACGACAATGTTGCCTTGGGAGCATTCTCTCTCCAAAACAATATTACCGGATGGGGGAATGTAGCAGTAGGCCTGTCCTCGTTGTATGATAATACAGGAGGAAATTATAACTCAGCTTTGGGGGCTTACGCCCTGGAAAACGTTACTGGTAGCAACAATACGGCACTCGGGGGAAACGCTGGAAGTCAGATAACTACCGGTACTGATAACACATTTTTAGGCTATCTCGCAGGATATGGAGGCAATCAAAAAATAGACGCGACCAACTCTATGGCTTTGGGTGCAAATACTTATACAACGGCAAACAATCAATTTGTCTATGGTGATGACAATGTTGTCCAGCATATATTCCAATCTGGGCACGTTGGTATTGGGAATAGTAACCCCGTGAATGAATTGGATGTTACTGGTGATATTATTGCCACAGACAGATCTTCATTGGGCTCAGAGTTAGTAATGAACGGAACTTTTACGGGGAGTGCAACGCTTTGGGATCTTGGCGCAGGGTGGAGTTACAATTCAAATAATGTCATTCATACAGCCGGGAATACCGCGACATTAAGTCCATCGATTGGAACTGCAGTTTCTGAAGGTCAATATTATAGGCTTGAGTTTACTGTGAGTGGCAGAACAGCCGGGTCAGTTACGCCTTCGATCTATGGTTTGACCGGTACCGCTGTTTCGACAAATATAACTTATACTCAAGACTTCCTTTCAACATGGTATAGCTCTGACATTATTTTTACTCCCACCTCAGATTTTAATGGTGTTATAGATAATGTTTCGCTCAAGCTATACAACGACGGAGATATCACGGCAGGGGGCACTGGGCGATTTTCGGATATTGTTTTAGCAAATCCAGGCATTGGTAATGACACTAGATTGACTTTTCAAAAGTTAACAGATTCAGCGTATATAAATGTCAATGAGGTCGCTTCTGACTCAACTGAGTTTAGTTTTAATATGAGCGATAATCCTGACCAAACTGGGGATAAATTTTATTGGCGGATGACTGACTGGCGGGGCAAGGGTGGCAACTGGATACCCTTGCAATTTAGCGGCATGGACATGCAAATTGCGGCTGCCAACACAAATATTTACTCAAACCTTAACGTTTATGGTCCGTCATACTCAGCGAATGGGGTTCCGAATACCGCGTCTCAAGCCGATTTGGCCATTACCAGGACAGGTACAGCCAGCTTAACCCCGGGGGTTAGCGGCTACACAGAGACCACATCTGTTGTATATTGGGTGACCATCGATGCAGATGGAGCGCCTGATACATTTAAATGGGGCACGGGTTCAAATAATGGAACTCCTACGGCGAGTGGTGTGGCGATAACCGGCTCAGCACAAACTTTGAGTAACGGCGTCACTATCACCTTTAACTCCACGACAAATGGTGCACTAAATGACAACTGGCAGTTCAGAGTGTTGCCTGGCGGTCATGTCTTAGCCGGAACAGGAACGGTGGGCGCTCCAGCAATCTCATTTACGGGGGATTCTGACACCGGCATCTACTCAGGCGGGGCCAATAATATGAGATTAGTCACTGGCGGCACTAATCGAATTACGATAGATAGTTCAGGTAATGTCGGTGTCGGGACCACGAGCCCTGTCACGAAACTAACTGTGGGAGATAGCACAACCACTACATCGCAAATGACTCTTTGGGGCGAATATCAAAGCTCCGGCTTTACAAATAGTAACATTCTAAATTTTAGACACGGTGGTTTCGACAGGTGGCGCCTGTCAACCCTCCAAAAGACAGCGGGGTCTAATGACTTTGACTTTAAGATACAGGCGATTGATGCAGCGACCACGGGATATAATGATTGGTTAACGGTAAAAGGGACCAATGGTTTTGTAGGGATTGGGACGGTGACACCAAGTGTTAAACTGCACTTATACGACGTAAATACAAATTATAGCGCTCCGACAGAACTTTTCCGTTTGACTAGATTGGGAACTGTTAGCTCATCAAATGCAGATAATTCGGGGGGTAGAATTCTATTCCAAGGCCAAGATATAGATGGGAATATCAACGGACTTGCATATATTGATGCTTTAATGATAGACCCTAATTATAATTCTGGAGACACAAATGAAAGGCGAAGTGGAGATTTGGTTTTCAGCAATTATTATGCCCAAAGCTCGACGCGAGAATCAATGAGAATTAAAGGAAGTTCGGGCAATGTCGGTATCGGGACGACATCACCTTACGCAAGGCTAGATGCTAGAGCTACAGGATTAGCTGCATTTACTGGTTCGTCTTTTGGGATTGCGACTATTGGTTTTACTGAGAGTACAACTACCCATTTAGCAGCACTTGACTTTGCTGTTCCGTATAACATTACTGCTCAAAATACTCCGTCAGCGCGGATTGCCATGCAACACGACAGCACAGGTTCATTCTTGAGATTTGGGACTTCGAACAATTGGGCTAACGGTATAACCAATACAGCGATGTCTATTGACCCTGCTGGCAGCGTCGGCATCGGGGTAACTGCTCCCAGCTCAACCCTAGATGTAAACGGCCAAATTGAGTATGTAAACGGCACTTATACTTCTGCCACCTATGTCTGTAAAAACTCATCTAATCAGCTTGCCCCATGCTCATCGTTAAGGGAATTAAAAAGTAATATTACCGATCTTGGTCTTGGGCTAGACGAGCTGATGAAGCTTCGACCGGTGAAATTCAGCTGGAATGATTCTGGGATGCAGGATTTGGGCTTTATCGCTGAGGAAGTAGCAGGGGTCAACCCACTTCTAGCGGCCTACTCAGAAGATGGGACACTCTATGGTGTCAAATATCCACAGCTGACGTCTCTACTGGCTAATTCTATCCAAGAGCAACAGGGCATGATTAGCTCCCAAAATACACGGATTGGGACTCTCGAAACCACCTCGGTTGCCAGCAACTCTCTATTCTCAAATAATCACACAGAGCTATTCACATCAAGCCAAAGCTTAGAACCAAACGAGATTGTTTCAGTCAAAGCAAGCGCAAATGAGGAGATAGTACGCAGTGAAGTGGACAATGATAGAACGGTTGTGGGGGTTGTAACAGCGAAGGTTGCAAATGAAACGGATAAATATCAGGTCCAGTATGAAGGCAAGACGCAAATCAAAGTTTCTGTAACAAAAGGCGCTATCACAGCTGGCGATATGCTTACCACATCGAAAGATTATCCAGGAGTGGCAGTCAAGGCGACCGAGCAAACCGAAATTTATCTAGGCATCGCCCTCGAGCCAGCCATTTCGGATGGAGTCATTAAGATGTTTATCCAGTCAGGTTACAAACCTTTGACTAGTGCCACCGGAACCCTAACCCCAGACCAATCACAAGTCTTGGCCGTATTTAACCTCGATGTTCAGGGTAAATTAGTGATCAAAAGCGATGTCGAGATACAGGGTAAATTAAAGATTACAAACGATAATAGTAAAGGTGTAAACGTACCAATAGTTGCAGGAAATGATTTTATCCAAATCCAATTTACCGAACCACGCAAAGATAGTAGCTATGCCATTACCGTTACACCTACCTGGCTAACAAATACAGCCATTACAGAAAAAACCGCTCAAGGATTTAAGGTAGAATTTGGCACAATTGCTCCAAGCAATGCCAAGATTGACTGGCTCGTGATTGATTGATGTTACATCACCATCTGCACAGGGTCTCACCTTGTGCAAAGGATAGAAAGCAAACCAATTTATATAGTCAAACAAAAATAAATATAGCAAAAGGCAGGCAAAAAGCCTGCCTTTTGCGTTATAATAGGTAACATTATGATTAGGTTAGCATCAGAAATATTAGGACGTGGAGTGATAGTTCGCCAAGAAACGGTTCTTATTGGGCGTATCCAAGATATTGTGATTAGCCCCGAAGACGGACGTTTGGCCGGACTTATTATCAAAGAAGGTTTTGGCAAAGAAAAATTAAAAGCTGTCGCAGAGAAAGATATGCTTGGCTTGAATGAAAAGTTTGTTTTGATTAGCTCCTATTTAGCCCTTGGAGATTTGGACGAAATTGTCAGGATAAAAAATATACTCGATCTTGGCATAAAAATTAAAAACTGTAAGGTTCAAACTTTGGGCGGGACTGTTTTGGGCAAGACAGTTGACTATAGCGTCGATTTCAAGCTAGGAAAGCTGTCGCGGCTCTATGTTAATCCCAAAAATTGGCGACGCATAACAAAACAACACATTATAGATTCAAAATGTATAGTCAGAATCGAAAAAGATAAAATAATTGTTGACGACACTTGTTTGAAAGTAAAAAAGAAAGCGGTCACAAATACCGCAATAGCGCCAAAGGAACTATCTCTAAATTGACAAAAGAAGTAAATTTTTGTAGAATGTTTAGGCTTTAATAATATGTAACAATCTCTTAATCACTCCGGTTTTGTATCGGAGTACCCACAAGGGTTCCGCGAGAAAGGATTTTTTTTATGCTCAAAAACTATGAATTACTCTACATTATCCACCCAGATTTAGAAGGGACCTCAGATAAGGTCCTCGACAAGGTGGCGGGCTTTATCAAAAAAACAAACGGTGACATTGTCTCACAAGAAGATTGGGGCAAGAGAAAACTAGCCTATCAGGTTGCCAAGAATGGTTTTGGAGTTTATGTATTAGTTAATTTTACAACCGAATCAACAAAGGTAGCCGAGATTGAGAAAAATCTTCGTCTTAGCGAAGAAATCTTAAGGTCAATAATCGTGATTTTACCAGAGATAAAGGCACCCAAAAAATCTAAGAAAGACAAGAAGCAGGTCATGGTGGGAGCCGACAAGACAGCAACAGAAGAAAAAACTGAGATTGCCAAAGATGAAGTCGAAAAAGGATCACTCAATAAGACAACAGAAGCAAAGACTAAGACCGTTGAGCCCCTTGAGCCCCTTGAAAAAAAGGAAGTAGAAAAGAAAGCAATAAAGGAAACAGGGATTGATAGGATCGAAGTAGCAAAAAAAGCGGTCAAAAAAACAGAAAAACCAAAAAAAGAAGTCAAGCCAGAAGACGAAAAAGCTCGACTCAAGAAATTAGACGAAAAGCTAGAAGAGCTACTAAAGTAGTTAAAAGTTCATAAAACTATAAAGCTTTAAATATCTGTAAAAATTTATTAATAGCTGTAGAATATAAGCAATTAACGAGAGAGGATAAAAATGAAAAGTGTAAATATGGTAGTTTTGATGGGAAACATGACTCGGGATGCGGAGCTTCGCTATACACCAAACGGCAAGGCGGTTGCTTCTTTTGGACTCGCAGTAAATAGAACTTACAAAGACGCAGCGGGCGAAAAACAAAGTTCTGTTGATTTTTTTGACGTAGTATCTTGGGGGAAATTAGCAGAAATTATCAGCCAATATGGTAAAAAGGGACAGGGGATACACGTAATTGGTCGGCTTCAAACCAGAAACTGGGAAGCACAAGATGGCACAAAAAGGAATAAAACTGAAATTGTAGCAACAGACGTTTCTCTGGTTGGTGGCAAAGGCGTGGAAGCTGCCTCGACCATGGACACACCATCAGCAGAAAAAGGCGTTGACGAGCCAGCACCAGAGGAAACGCCGGCACCAGAAGAAGAAATAAGTATTGATGATATCCCGTTTTAATTAAGCTAATGGCCGTTTGCTATTCGTCATTTGCTAAAGACAAAAGACGAGAGACGATTGGCGACGACTGGAAGGAGTAATATATGGCGTATAATAGGCAACCCCAACAACTAACTTTTACAAAAAAAACCTGTCGTTTCTGCGAACAAAGAATTGACTTTATTGATTATAAAGACGTGAAGTCTTTGCAAAAATTTGTTAATAGTACTGGCAAGATAGATCCGAGAAAACGGAACGGAAATTGCCCAAAGCACCAACGAGCCTTGGCTTCTGCTATCAAAAAGTCAAGAATTATGGCTTTGATGCCGTTTACGAATAGGTAAAGTAAGCTATTAGCTATTGGCTTTTTGCCATTAGCGTAAAAGGAGATCAAGCTAACAGCGAAAGTTATTAGCTAAGAGCTTAAACATGTATTCCATTAATGATTTAAAAACAGGAACAACATTTGAGTATGATAATATCCCTTTTGTTGTATTGGATTATCAACACTCAAAAATGGGTCGGGGCGGCGCTGTTCTACGGACAAAATTAAAAAATTTATTAACGAATGCAGTTATTCAGCGAACCTTTCAAGGTAGCGACAAATTTACAGAAGTACGGATTGAACGAAAGAAAGTTCAGTATTTGTATCGGGATAATGATCGATATTTTTTTATGAATCAGGATGATTATAATCAATTTGACCTTTCGGCCGAAGACCTTGGTGCGACCATCAATTTTCTGAAGGATGGGGAAATTGCTCAGTTCCAATATTATAAAGGACAACCCATAAATATAGATTTACCGGTAAAGCTTGTTTTTGAAGTAACCGAAGCGGGAGAAGGGATCAAGGGCGATACGGTTTCAGCGGCAACCAAGCCAGTCACCATAGAGTCTGGCCTATCGGTAAATGTTCCAATGTTTATCAAGCAAGGTGATAAAATAAGAATAGATACTCGTACTGGTGAATATGTAGAGAGAGCCTAATCAAGTTTAAGGTTCTTAAAGTAAAAAAGTTATTGCAAGACGAACAATAAACAACCATGAAAATTAGACTGGATTTATATTTGGTGAATCATAAACTGGCCGAGACAAGGACAAAGGCCCAGGCTTTGATCATGGCAGGGGAAGTTTTGGTAAATGGACAGTCAATTGATAAGCCGGGTACAAATATACAAGAAGACTCAGACGTTTTGATAAAAGAAAAGTTTCCTTATGTTTCCCGGGGAGCAACAAAACTAGAGAAAGCTTTTTATGAGTTTGGGCTAGATTTTGAGAATAAAACAATTTGCGACACCGGTTCATCTACAGGCGGATTCACTGATTTTTCATTACAGCATGGAGCAAAAATTGTCTTTGCAATTGATGTCGGCAGAGGACAACTTGATCAAAAAATACGCGAGGATAATCGTGTTGTTGTGATGGAGAAAACAGATTTTCGAAAAGTAGCAAGTTTGCCTGAGGAAATTGATTATTATTTGTGTGATGTTTCCTTTATCTCCTTAAAGAAAATATTGCCCCATATAAAGGAACTAGTAGCTAATAGCAAACAACGAAAAGCTCAGATTATTGCTCTTATTAAGCCTCAATTTGAAGCAGGGGCAAAGGAGGTAAGCCAAGGTAAGGGGATTATAAAAAGTGAACAAAAAAGACTAGAGATAGTCGAAGAGATCAAAATATTTGCTCAAGATATTGGCTTTGAAATCCTGGGGTTGACAGAGTCACCGATTCTAGGAGCAAAGGGAAATAAAGAATATCTGCTATATCTTTCTATACATTAAAAGCTAAACATTTTATAA
>JBAXEY010000023.1:0-12993 GCA_037140175.1 bacterium
AACGATCATTCCCGGTCTTTTTAATAATGCCATCAACAACCTTATCATTCAATCCCAGATTCAAAACCGTGTCCATCATCCCTGGCATTGACGAAGCCGCCCCAGACCTCACTGAGAGCAAAAGAGGTGTTTCGGTATCTCCTAGCTTCATTCCCATTTCTTTCTCTAGTTTCTCTATATTTATCTTTACCTGATCGCTCAGATTGGTTGGCATTTTTCGACCAGCTTTGTAATATTCGTCACACGTTTCTGTCGTAATCGTAAAACCCTGCGGAATAGGCAACTTCATATTTGTCATTTCTGCCAGATTCGCTCCTTTTCCTCCTAGAAGCTCTTTCATTTCCTTGTTGCCTTCATTAAAGAAATACACGTACTTTTTTTCCATACTAACTCCTTGTTATGTTGTCAAAATAAATTACCCTCCAGGGCAATTAGATTAGTTTATCAAATATTTTAAGAGATTTGAAGGGTATAAAACAATTTCTATATTCTGTTTTAGTGCTTTTCTACATGAAATTTAATTTGATTGAGAATCAACCTATAATGATGCTACAATTTTTCTATGAGATTATTAAAAAAGAAAAAGACCATAGATCAAGAACAAAATCCTGAAATTATTCTCTCTCGTGAATTTATCGAGGTTGTTGATGACCGCGAAAGCTCCCGTGATAGCAAGATTAGATCATATGTCCTAAAACCCTTAAAAATTGTTCTCAAAGCTTTTACCTTATTAATATTATGCTGTATGTTTATTGTTGTCTTTACGGGTTTAGGAATATATCTGAAATATTCAAAGGAGTTTGAAAGTGTAAAACCTCAAAGTAACTCCACTCAACTGATCATATACGACAAGGATGGGAAAGAAGTCTTCCGTGGTTTCGGAGCCTCAGAACCTCAGAGAATTAAACTTTCCGAGGTTCCAGATTTGGTTAAAAAAACAACTCTAGCATCAGAAGATCTTGATTACTATAAACATGGTGCAGTTGACTTTAAATCTATTGCCAGAGCAGTCTATCTGAATTGGCAGAACTCGAAAAGCACTGGCCTTAACAAATTCAAGGACTTACTAGAAGCTGACAACTATACTCAGGGCGGATCAACTATCACACAACAGTTAGTCAAGAACATCTATTTGAACCAGGAGAGAACCTTCGATCGCAAAATCAAGGAAATGGTCTTTTCCTATAAGCTAGAGAATAAATATTCCAAAGACCAGATATTGGAGATGTATTTAAACGAGATTTACTATGGTGAACAAGCTCTAGGAATAAAAAATGCCGCCAAAATATATTTTAATAAGAATATTGATGAACTAAACCTTGCAGAAGCTAGCATGATAGCCGGCCTACCTGCTGCCCCATCAATCTATACCCCCCTAGAAGAAAAAAATGCCCAGGCTTCTCGGAAAAGACAAGAATATGTATTACAGCAAATGCTTCTAGCTGGCTATATAAATATTGAGGAAGCAAAAACTGCCGCCAATGAATATATTGAATATTATGGTAAAACTGAAACTTTTGACAAGTATCCTTTTTACTCACAGTTTGTCAAAGAGGAATTAGAAAAAGAACTAAAGGTGACAAATATTGAGGACAAAGGATACCGCATTTACACAAGTCTTGATCCTGCCAAGCAAGAGATAGCAGAGCGTCAAGCCAAGGCTGGCATCAAGACCCTGGCAAGTAGGGGAGCTAGCAATGCCGCTGTGGTCATTTCAGATCCTAAGACCAATCAAATACTCGCCATGGTTGGCGGGATTGATTGGGATAAGAGCAAAGTCAATGTTGCGACATCTGAAAGACAACCCGGCTCTTCTTTTAAGCCGATAGTATATGCAACAGCGTTAGAAAATAATTATACCGCGGCCACGATATTGAATGATAAAAGTGTAAACTTTGGAGGCAATCCAGCTTATATGCCAAAAAACTATAACGGCGGATATTCTGGCTATGTAACAGTCAGAAATGCCTTAGCTAGATCATTAAATGTGCCTGCCGTAGAAATGGCAAAATTAGTCGGGACGGACAAAGTCGTTGCGATGGCCCATCAGCTTGGCATCACATCAATCAATCAACCAGTAGAAAATTATGGGTTGTCCTTGGCACTAGGCTCTGCAGAAGTTCATTTAAAAGATATGGTTGAGGTCTATTCTGGCTTTGCAAATCACGGTGAGAAGATACAGCAAACAACTATTACTAAGATTATGGACAAAACAGGACAAGACGTAAAGGTTCCATCAAGAAAAAGACAGCAAGTACTTAGCCCAGAGACCAGCTATATCATAACTAGTATTCTCTCTGACAACAAAGCAAGGTCGGCAACTTTTGGCGCTTCCAGCCCATTAAAGACAGACAAAATTACTGCTGTAAAGACTGGGACTACTGACAACTACGCCGATTCGTGGACCATAGGCTACTCCCCTGACCTAGTAGTTGGAGTCTGGATGGGCAATAACGACAGAACTCCTATGAGGAGAGTCAGTGGAGTAGAGGGAGCCGCCTATATCTGGCATGATATTATTACTGAATGTTTAAAAGACAGCCCAAACAAAGAATTTGAAAAGCCAGCTACGATTCAAGAAGCATGGGTTAACTCATACAACGGAGCCCTATCAAAATATCAGGGATCACCAAACACCTTAGAATATTTTAAACCCAACACAGTCCCAAAGGACAAGGTGGATCTCTCATATTTAAAACAATTTTAGCAAAACCATGAACAACTTTCATACCAAAGGCGTTATTCTAAAAAGAATCAATTATGGTGAGGCAGACAGAATCATCACTACTTTCACAAACGATTTTGGTAAAATTAACTTTATCGCAAAAGGTTCCCGCAAAATTAGGAGTAAGACAGCGGGTGCAATTGAGCTCTTTTATATCTCTGATCTGGTTCTCTCCAAAGGGAAGAATTTATATATATTGAACAGCTCGAGTATTATTAAACCATTCCTTCCACAACAAGATCTAACAAGCATTAAATTAGGTGGATATATTGCAGAGGTCATTATAAAAACTATTCCAGACGATAGTCCAAATGACAAAATCTATTCATTACTCGAAGAAGTCTTTGGCTCTTTCAATCAAGACATTAATCTCTCCCTGTTGGGAGCATATTTTTCTATTCAATATATTCAGCTCTCGGGTGTCTCACCCAATCTTGAAGTATGTACCAAGTGTGGCATAAAGCCATCAACAGAAATATATTTTAGCAACGCCGCTAACGGCTTACTAGATAAAAGCTGTGCCCAATTCTTCCACGATTCGAAAAAGATTGAAATCAATACAATTAAAAGTTGGCGATACATGACTTCAAATAATTTACCCCAAGCAAACAAACTCAATATTCCAACAAATGATATCGAAGAACTCAATCAATACTCATTTGATTATCTACAAAAAACAGCTCAGCTGACATTTAGATCCAAGGGCTTGTAGTTTGATTTTTAAATTACAAAAAGTTATGATGTCAGCATGAAAAAAATTTCTGACAAAGAGGACCTGTCAGAGTTTTCCTGGAAAAGGCAAGATTTCATTGATCATGGTGAGGGAATACCCACAGTACTTGAGAAAGACAAAGCCCATACTTATGGAGAAGTTGCAAGCGAAGCCGAAATATTTGACTGGTTAGTGGAAACCAATAAAGTTTTCAGGCTAATCAAGGAAACAGATAAAACTATTTTTAACAATCTCTACTCTGAATATATCATTGACCTTGAATATTTATGCAAAATAGGAAAATTTGAAGAAACTAAAATGCCAGAACTAAAAGAGATACTAAATTTCGAAATATAAGGAGATTTATGAAAAAACCCACTAACAATATGGATAAGATTGTCAGCTTATGTAAAAGGCGTGGTTTTATATATCCTGGCTCTGAAATTTATGGGGGATTAGCCAGCACATATGATTATGGGCCCTTGGGAGTTGAGCTCAAAAATAATATCAAAAAGATCTGGTGGAAATTTTTTGTACAGGATCGAGAAGATATTGTTGGACTCGATGGAGGAATAATTCTGTCTCCAAAAGTCTGGGAGGCAAGTGGTCATGTAAACGAATTTAAAGATCCCCTGGTTGAATGCAAAAAATGTCATCATCGTTTTCGTCCCGACAAGCTAAAAATAAAAGTTTGTCCTGACTGTAAAGGAGAGCTCACCAAAGAGAAGCTTTTTAGTGGTATGTTTGAAACCACAATCGGCCCAATCAAAGAGGAAGGAATCTTAACTTACCTTCGGCCAGAAACTGCCCAAGCTATCTTTATTAATTTTAACAACATTCTAAACTCAACCAATATCAAACTCCCTTTTGGTATTGCCCAAACTGGCAAGGCATTTAGAAACGAAATCACTACCGGGAATCTAACCTTTCGGACAATCGAGTTTGAGCAAATGGAAATCGAATACTTTATTTCACCAAAATCAGATTGGAACAAGATTTTTGATAATTTCTTGGAGGATATGCATGCCTATGCAGAGATGGTAGGTATCCCAAGCCAATCGCTTTTTGATCATAACATTCCCGAAAAGGAAAGAGCCCATTACTCAAAAAAAACGATTGATATTGAATATCAGTGGCCTTTTGGTCAAGACGAATTGTGGGGACTGGCTTACCGTACAGACTATGATCTAAAGAAACATTCAGAGTTCTCTGAACAAACTTTAGATTATTTTGATGAAGAAACAAGAGAGAAATTCATCCCTCATGTGATAGAACCATCACTAGGCGTAGACCGAACGTTGCTGGCAGTTCTAGCCAGTGCTTATGACGAAGAAACCCTTGATGGTGGAGATGTGCGGGTTGTACTAAGGCTCAAGCCAGAGGTAGCCCCATACAAGGTGGCGGTATTCCCTCTGCTCAAGAATAAACCCGACATAGTCAAAAAGGCCCGCGGATTATACCTAGAACTAAAAAAAACCTTCCCCACTTTCTGGGATGAAAGAGGGAATATAGGGAAAAGATATCGTTACCAGGATGAAGTTGGTACACCATATTGTGTCACGATAGATTTTGATACACTAGAAAATGGTTCTGTGACCGTTCGAGAACGAGACTCGATGAAACAAGTTCGTGTTGACGCCGATAAACTTAAGCTTTGGTTACAAAGCAATCTGTAATAAATACTGTTCCAAAGCCATAATAAAGTTGTTGACAGGCTGTTTTTAAAATAGTAGAATTTGATAACTAAAAAAGATAGATTTAGGCGTCTGTGACAAGCACCTATTTTTTATTCTCACAAAATCAAGGAAACTGAAAGGATCACAAAAGTGGAAACAAAAAAAATTTACTTAACAAAAGATGGTTTCGAGAAATTAAATATCGAGTTTGAAAAGCTAACAGGCAATGGGCGTCGTGAAGTCGCGGACTTAATCAAGCAGGCCAAAGAATATGGTGATCTAAGTGAAAATTCTGAGTATGCTGACGCCAAAGACAGACAAGCCTTTACAGAAGGAAGAATTGCTGAGTTAGAACATATCCTAAAAAACGCGGAGCTAATCGACGACGAACACACTAACTGCAACTCTGTAAATGTTGGTTGTACCGTAAAAGTCGAGCTAGAAACAGGTGAGATGGAGTATAGAATAGTTGGGTCATACGAAGCAGACCCAGAAAAAGGATGGATTTCTAACGAATCCCCCCTTGGCCAAGCCTTAATCGGTCGTAAATCTGGAGAAGAAATAGAGGTTGTTGCTCCAGCAGGAACAATCAAGTACAAGGTCAAGAAAATTAAATAACGCAAATGAAACCCCTTCAAAAGCCCACAGCGGCAACGCCATAAGGGGTTTTTTGATAGTACTTGTTTTGTCTTGGTTCAAAGAGATGTTTCTGCTATAATATCAATTGTAAATAGAGGAGATTCATGCTTGATATTTCATATATTAGAGAAAACGTAGAATTGATAAAGGATAATTCAAGAAATCGTGGAAGCCTGATCGATATGAAAGCTTTTTTGAAATTAGATAGAGATCGAGTTGAGCATATCAAGAAAGTTGACGAACTTCGCAATAAAAAGAATCAGTTCAAAGGCAAGCCAAGCGAAACCGAATTGAAAAGATTAACCACAAATAAGCTAGAAGAAGAATCATTAAGTAAAAGACTCGCCCAAATTGAAGAGAAGTATTTAGAGCTCTTGATGCAGATTCCAAATACTACTCATCCTAAAGTCAAGATCAGTGATGATGAAGATGATAATCCCATCCTTGAGAGCAAGCATAAGCCAAAGAAATTTAGCTTTCAGCCCAAGGACCATGTAGAACTTGGCAAGGAGCTAGATCTAATAGATTTTGATCGAGCGACCAAGGTCTCAGGTTCTAAGTTTTTTTACTTAAAAAACGAAGCAGCTTTGATAGAGATAGCCTTGGCTCAATATGCTATAAAAACCGCCATCAAGCATGGTTTTACACCTTTTATTACCCCAGATTTAGCAAAAAAAGATATTTTAAATGCAATGGGTTACAATCCTCGCGGAGAATCCACTCAGGTCTATAGTATTGAAGACACCGACCTCTGTCTAATCGGAACCGCCGAGATTGCAATGGGAGGTTATCATAAAGATGAAACCTTCTCAGAAAATGATTTGCCAAAAAAATATGTAGCCGTTTCCCACTGTTTTAGGACTGAGGCGGGCAGTTATTCCAAATTCTCAAAAGGCATATTCCGCGTCCACCAATTCACAAAAGTTGAAATGTTTATCTACACGACTCCAGACAATTCAGAGGAAGCCCATCAAGAAATTCTAGATATAGAAAAAGAAATTTTCGATGGTTTGGAATTGCCTTATCGTGTAATCGATCATTGCACTGCCGATCTAGGAACACCTTCATATCGCACTATCGATCTGGAAGCCTGGATGCCGGGCAAGCCCAACAAAGACGGTTCGATGGGGGATTGGGCCGAGATTACCTCAACTTCTAACTGTACTGATTATCAAGCCCGAGCGCTTAATATCAAATACATTGACTCAGAAGGCCCAAAGAGACTAGTCCATATGCTTAATGGAACTGCCATAGCCATGACTAGACCCATTATTGCCATTTTGGAAAACAACCAACAAGAGGATGGTTCAATTGTGGTCCCAAAGGTTCTGCAAGAAATAGTTGGCAAGAAAATAATTGAAAAAAGGAGGGACTAATGCAAACATCTATTACCGGTCGGGAGCTAGATCTAGACCAAGACATAAAAGAATATACCCAACATAAAATCATCAAACTTGATAAATACAGAAATGATATTATTGGTATTGAGGTAACCTTAGAAGAAAACCACCACAAAAAGATTAAACAAAATGCATTTCTTGCTAAATCTTTAATAAAAATTCCAGGTAACGATATTAATGCTGAAGCTTATGGAAAAACACTTTTTGCAGCAGTTGACGCACTAGAAAAAAAGCTTGCAAGTCAACTAAGAAAAACCAAAGAGAAAAGGCTCGGCATAAAAGGCGGTAAGGAGTTTTTCGGAAAATTCTTTAGAAAGGAATAACATATATGTCGATATTAAATAAAATTTTTGGTGGTGCAAATAAGCGCATCATCAATAAATACGATGCTGATGTCCAAGAAATTAATAAGTTTGAGGAGTCGATCAAGAAAATGCCTGACGATAAAATACGTCAGAGAATGATTGAGATTAGAAACGTAGTTAGTGCTGAAATCGATCACGAATATGATAGTGTCAAAGACAACAAAATACTTAAATCCATTGAGAACAAGATTCTTTCTCTTCACCTCCATGAGGTTTTTGCCCTTACCAGGGAGGGCGCCTGGAGAGCCCTAGGACAACGTCATTTTGACGTCCAGCTAATTGGTGGCTTGGTCTTAAACGAAGGCCATATTTCGGAGATGATGACAGGTGAAGGTAAAACCTTGGTCGCCACTCTACCTGCTACCTTAAATGGACTAACGGGTAGGGGAGTTCATATCGTTACTGTTAATGATTACCTGGCGCGACGCGATGCTGGCTGGATGGGGAGGGTTTACAACTTTCTGGGCCTAAGTGTCTCGGCTATAATCCACGATGCATCCTATATCTACGATGCTGATTACATCGACGAGAATGCTCTAGACGAAAAAACTCAACATCTGCGTCCAGTTTCCAGGAAAGAAGCTTACAACGCAGATATAACTTATGGCACAAACAATGAATATGGCTTTGATTACCTACGTGACAATATGGTCCAGAATATTGACCAAATGGTTCAGAGAAAACTACATTACGCTATCGTTGATGAAGTTGACTCAATCTTAATAGATGAAGCTAGAACTCCTTTGATTATCTCTTCTCCAGCCGAGGAAAGTACTGACAAATACATTCAACTAGACCACCTCGTAAAACAGCTTGTTCGAGAGAAAGACTACCTGATTGATGAAAAGCAAAATGCAGTCTCACTAACAGATAATGGTATATCTCATATGGAAAAACTTCTAGGCGTTAAAAATATTTACGAAGAATATGGAATAGAAAATGTTCACCACATCGAGCAGGCGCTTAAGGCAAACGCTCTCTTCAAGAAGGACAAAGATTATGTGGTCAAGGATGGTGAGATTATTATCGTTGATGAGTTTACTGGCCGTCTTATGCAAGGTCGTCGTTACTCCGAAGGCTTGCACCAAGCAATTGAGGCCAAAGAGGGGGTTGAGATCAAAAGAGAATCACTAACGCTAGCCACAATCTCTTTCCAGAATTATTTTCGAATCTACGTCAAACTATCAGGAATGACTGGTACCGCTACAACTGAGGCAGAAGAGTTTGCAAAGATTTATTCACTCGAGGTAATATCAATTCCTCCAAACAAGGAAAATATTAGAGAAGACCTCTCTGACCTTATCTACAAAAACGAAAAAGCAAAATTTCTGGCTGTCGTTGAAAAAATCAAGGAATTAAACAAAATCGGTCGACCTGTTCTAGTAGGAACCGTCTCGATAGAAAAAAATGAACTTTTGGGTGATTTGCTAAGGAAAAGCGGTGTCAAGCATGAGCTATTAAACGCAAAAAATCATGAAAGAGAAGCGATGATAATCTCAAAGGCGGGGTTCAAGAATGCTGTGACGATTGCTACCAATATGGCCGGTCGTGGTACTGATATTGTTTTAGGAGAAGGCGTAAATACCCTCGGTGGTCTCTTTGTAATTGGTACAGAGAGACACGAATCAAGACGTATTGACAATCAGCTGCGGGGTCGTACTGCCAGACAGGGAGATGCGGGCTCAACCCAGTTTTTTGTTTCATTAGATGATGATCTAATGAGAATTTTTGGGAGCGAAAGAGTAGGATCTATAATGAATCGATTGGGGCTTCCTGACGATCAGCCGATACAGCACTCGATGATATCTAAGTCATTAGAGTCTGCTCAAAGAAAAGTTGAAGGTCATAACTTTGATATCAGAAAACACTTAGTTGAATACGACGATGTTATGAACAAGCAGAGAACATATATTTACAACCTTAGATATGCCGCTATGAGTGAGGATAGTCTTGAGAACAAGGTCTTAGAAACACTAAAAACTGAAGCCAATAATATCGTTAATAATTATACATCGGTCCAAGCAGACATCATCCAATTAGAAGAGGTCGAAA
This sequence comes from bacterium, assembly GCA_037140175.1. Lineage (GTDB taxonomy): Bacteria > Patescibacteriota > CPR2 > UBA1875 > CAIMLA01 > CAIMLA01. The sequence continues at coordinate 9,570 of JBAXEY010000023.1, forward strand.
AGATTCTAAGTGCAGTGACAGGCCAAAACATATCACTAAAAAAGGATTTGGCAAATAAGTCATCTGAAGAAGCAAAAGAATTAATCTATCAAAAGCTTGAAAACTTATATCAAGCCAAGGAAAAGAAGACCGGTTCTGATCTAATGCGCATTTTAGAAAAAGCTTTATATCTTAGGACCATTGATATGCTATGGATCGATCATCTAGATGCTATGGACCATCTCAGAGAGGGGATTGGTCTACGTGGTTATGGCCAAAAGGATCCTTTGATCGAATATAAAAATGAATCATATAACATGTTTAAAACATTACTTTCCGCGATTGATTCTGAAATAGTGAACCTGATTTTCAAGGTTGAGATTACTCCACAAACAAATGAAGAGAGCGAGACCAGGATGACCAAAGCTGCAAAAAAAGCGACTCCTCAAGAAAATGAAGTAAAAACTAGATCGAACGTTGCCGTCAAAAAAGACAAGGTTGGTAGAAATGATCCCTGTATTTGCGGTAGCGGCAAAAAATATAAAAAATGTTGCGGGAAATAAATGGATCTACAGGAAAGTGCAGAGAGGATCACCAAAACCTTTGATCTGCCACAGGGACTAAATACTATTGGCGAGGCGCATTTAGTTGGGAACATTGCCTTTAAAACAACAGTAAAGCCCGATATCGATATCCAGATATACTCAAAAGCCTCTGAATGGCAGGCAAATGGCGAAAAGATTATCGCTTATTTTGAAAAGTTTGGACTAGAAGACTATATCACACGAAACTTAAAGGAAAGTAGCAAGTATTTAGTTTCCTTTAAATATGGGGAAAGCGAATCGTCTTGGACCATTGATGTCACTCAAACAACCCCTTCTGCAGAGTATTTGAAAGACGCTTATCAGTTTTTCTTAGATTACCAGAACAGGTTTACCGCACAGAAAAGAAGGACCATTAAGGCTCTAAAAGAATATTTCCTGAAAGAGAACATGTTACACCACAGCTTATCGTATTATATTTATCGAGCCGTTATAGATGAAGGCGCCGAGTCAGTAGATGACATTTACTCCTACCTAGATAGAATAGGGGTTGACTTAAAAAGGTTCAAGCAATGATCAAGGTAGTTTTTTTTGACGCAATAGATACCTTATTTAGACCCTACCCTGATAAGATATCTCTTTATCGTGCCAAGATTCACGAGATCACTAATTTGGATATTTCTGCTGAGGAGATGATCAAGGTTTGGGAGATCATTATAGACAAGACTGAGAGGGCTGCCTCAAAAGAGGTCGGAGTTAATGACTATAACGCTTGGGATAAATTTAACCAAGAAATATTATCTATCCTGGGCTATAAAGGCGATCTGTCAATAGCTGGTGAAAGATTACTGTATGAGGTTTGGTCAAACCCGGAAAATTTTAGGCTCTTTGAAGATGTTATTCCCACGCTCAATCATCTATCTGAATTGAAGATACTTGCTTCCTGTATTTCTAATGAAAATAAATCTTTGTATAACTTTTTTGATCATTTTAATATCAGAAAATACTTTCATAATCTAATTATTTCTGAGGAAGTAAAAATTGAGAAACCCAATCCTTTGATATTCAAAAGGGGTCTTGAGCTTGAGGTCATCCAGCCAAATGAGGCCTTGCATGTTGGTGATAGTCTTTTGAGCGACTATTATGGGGCCAAAAACGCTGGGCTTAAAACGGTTCTCCTTGACCGAAACAACAAATTCAGAGAAAATATTGATATTATTAAAATTAATTCACTTGATCAAATATTTGATTATCTAGAGGTTTAAATGGATCACGGATCGTTGTTGCCTGTTGTAATAAGTTCGGGATTGATTGATAGTTTCAATCCTTGTGCAATCTCACTTTTATTAATATATATATCAATGCTTTTCACTTTAGGTAAAACCAGAAAGGAAGTTTATGGTTTTGGCTTCTTTTATATCTTGACTGTTTATATTACATATCTATTAATCGGGATGGGTTTACTGAAGGCTAGTGTTGCTTTTACTCTCTACCCGATTAGCAAAGTAGTAGCTATCCTAGTGATAATCTTTGGACTTTTCAATATAAAGGAATATTTTTGGCCCGGTAGGCGATTCTCCATCAGAATCCCCCTAAGTGTCCGCGGTATGGTCAGCAAATATGCCTTTGAGGCAACCACGCTATCTGCGATAATTGTTGGTTTTTTAATTTCAGTGTATGAATTCCCTTGTTCGGGAGGAATATATCTAGCGATTGTTGGACTAATCTCACACCAAAAAACATTCTGGTCTGGTTTACCATATTTACTGCTTTATAACTTCATGTTTGTTTTACCCCTCATAATTGTTTTCTTCGTCGCAACCAATAAGGTTTTCGTCGAAAAAATGATCAATATTCAGGAAAAGCACGGAAGAAAATTACATCTAGTCCTGGCTGTTACGATGATACTTTTAGGGGTATTTATTTTAATTTTAGTTTCTTAGTGTGTTATACTTCACGTAATATATATTTGTTTACCATAAGCAATAAATCAAAAAACAGAGGAAAGATGGTTAAAAAGTTTCTAAAAAGAAAATCCATACGCTACAGCCTAATCGCTCTGATCACGTTAATTTTCATCGCCATAATCTCAATCCCCGTTGTGAAGGCTAACCAGCCAAGAGACTTTGATACAAATTCAATAATCTATGGTGGAGCTTATTCGATCAGCGAACTAAGAAATAATATCAATAATGGCACAGGCAAAGAACATCAGGGTGGCGCCGCTTTGACTCATTTTTTTAATACTCTGGGGATTGATGATGGCCAATTCGGTAAATTAACAAATGGCTCTGCCCACAAAGACGGTCGAGTCACGGTAGACGGAAAGACAGTTCATAACGGCTCCCGGAGTGCTGGTAGAGAATTTATGCCTGGATCTAGCAAGGATGATCGTTTTTCATACCCTATATATTGGCGATCCACGGGGGTTAGCTTTGCAGCTGACAGTATTCCCGCTTTTGTATATCTAAATGCCGACGGCTCTATGGCCTATGCGATAATAAAGTCCTGTGGCAATCCAATTCTTGGAGCTGGAGTCAAAATACCTCATCACAGAATTACCGTCAAAAAATACAATGACCTAAATGGTGACGGCACTAGGCAAGGAAGCGAACCTTGGTTAAGTGGCTGGACTTTCCATATTAAGGGTCCCAACCAAGACACGACCCACACAACTGGATCAGACGGTGAAACAGCATTTATCAATCTAGAACCTGGAACCTATACAATTACAGAAAGACAAAAAGATGGTTGGGAATGTACTACCTGCAAAAATGGGAGTTTAGCAAAAACTGTTTCTGGCGGTAACGATGAAACGCTAGCCTTTGGAAACAAAATAAATGAGGTTAATCCTAAACTTTATTATTGTTCTAGCGCCACCGGCTGTACTTCTACCACTGCCT
>JBAXEY010000024.1:0-12905 GCA_037140175.1 bacterium
AATTTCGTCTTTTTTCATACTTGGGAACTTAGTTCCAAATAGCAAACTTTGGCGAGCCGAGTCGCGCAGGAACCATATATCAGAACTAAATGAGACAAATGAGACACTTAAAAAGGAAGTATCAAAAGATGTCTCACAATCAGGATGTTTTTATGGACTCTCACCTGAATCGATACTAGAATTCCAGAAAATTGCCCTAGAAGTATCAGGTATGAATCTGACCTACGAAGAAGCATGGAAAACTGGCCATGATTTGGTCAATTTCTTTGATTTATTACTTAGTAATGATAACGATTCTGAGAGTTAAAGCCCCAATAAGTCCCAACGGTTTAGGTATTCCTCGTCAGTATCCTTGAACTTACGCATGGTATTGTCTTTGTGTGCTTGACCCTTGCGTCCTGGGGCGTCTAGCCAGTCTCTGTGGCTCTTAATTGCCTGGTCTGCCACTGTCTTGCTTGGTATTACAAAGTAGTCAGGCGCCTTCTCCATGTCATTTAGGTTTACAAGCACGTAAAAGAAGTTTTCTGCCTGGTTCTTTTCGCATTTTTCGTTTAACACCCACTCACGATTTGAGTGTTTGTTCGTTTTGACTTGTATTGCTACTGTCTTTGAGGCATCGTCATTGGAACAAAGAATATCTACGCCTTTTGTATTTCTTAAAGTTATGGAGGCCATATAACCCCTGGCTGAAAGCTCTGCAGCTACGTAATACTCACCAGCGACGCCAGAAAGAAGTGATGTAAGTTCAGTATTAGTTTTCACTTTCGAGCCTCTTTCTCCTGTCGTCTAAAATCTCGTCTTCGTACTTAAAGTAAAGCGTACCCTGTGGTCTCATTTTGTAGCCGAGTAAATCTCTGGCGAAATTCGAAAGGTAATCTACCTTATCGCCAATCTGAATCTTGTCGTTCTCAACAACTTTTGCAACAATGTTTGGATCTCTTGTAAAGGTCAGCTCTGAGCCAATCGGGATTCCAAAATGAGAAAACTTGAACTTTGATCTTCGCTCTTTTACCTTTTGAACTTCTTTAATTTGCTCAGGCGTCAATCCACTTTCTGACCTATATTCACTTATTTCGACTCTCTTAAGCGCCAATGTCGCATGCTCAGGGTTCATCTTAAAGAACTCTCTGCCATCTCTTGCGCGCCTGTCGGAAAATATCGAGTGCAACCACTTTTCTTCTTTTTCAGCATCTTCTACATTAGAGGCGTAATATACCTCGAAAGGTAAGGGGACACCTGTTCTGTCGAGCTGTTTCATTCTCGTTAAAACGTCGCCGTGAGTTATGCCGATTTTTATATACTCTGGCATTGATTCGTTTGTTAATATATAAACAATTTGATTCATAAGAATACCTTACCACAATAAGGCCAGGATTTACAAAAGCGTTACTAATGAGAGGAGGTCTATGGGAATTTCTCAGAAACAGTGGGACGAACTGAATGTAATACTAGCGAAACAACTCGGTCGTGAGCCTACCAAGGAGGAACTTGAGCAATGTGGATACACCCTTACTGGTTTAGCAGAGCTTTGTTACAAGCAATTCAGAACTGAGCAGGGTTGGAAACGAAAACTAGAAGAGAATCCTAAGGGTTTTGCGCTGTCTGACTCTGGCCGTGGTTGCTGTATTTGCGGGGGTGGTACTAGTCCCGAGAATTCTTGGTATGACAAACATGGCATTAAGTGTCTCAACTGTCAAAGAGCGCTTGATAAGAAAGTTATTCCTGTTAGTATTGCCAAAGATTGGGATCGTAAGACTTGGTTTACGATGTATGACCTGCAGTCAAAGCTCGGCCTAAAGACTGCTACCATAAATAAGTATATTAGGGATGGGCAACTCAAGGCTAGAACCATAAAAAATAATGAGGGCGGTGTCCATTTTCAAGTCTTTCTGAATAAAGAAAATACGGCGTGGTTTAAGCCTAATCCATCTTGAAAAAACGTCAATTTCGTGCTAAAATATTGCCACATCTGGGACTTACACGAGTCACCACCTGAGCTATTGCGACTGACAACTGATCGCTATAAGTAGCGATGGGGTGATAAGTCGAGTTACCTCCAAATAATCTTACAGGAGTGACTTATGTCGTTTCCGCAAGAGGTCATTAATGACGCTTGGAGAAGTGCTGGTGGTACGTGCCAATGCACACGCCAGTGTCCAGGTCACGCTGGGAGAAAGTGTAGCAAGGATCTTGATCCAAGCAACAAAGATTCCAGCAGAAGGTGGCACGCTCATCATGTTGTCTCACAGGCAGCTGGTGGGTCTGACACATTGCAGAATTGCCAAATTCTCTGTGTGCCGTGCCACGAAAACACAAAAAGCTACGGCGGATTTTAATCCAACATAGCTAATGTGTTCAACGGAAAGAGGCTTAGGCCTCTTTTCTTATATCTATATGTTACCACAATAAACAACTGGATTTATCCTCAGATGTAAAATGTGCATGCAAGCGAATCGGCATTTTGGCTGTATAATAAACGTATTATGAGCGTGAATAATAATACACATTATGTAGACCTTGATAACCCAGATGAAAATACCGGGGGCGGAAACATGTTTAGTGCAGTAGACGACTTTCTTGAACGTACTAATCGACTTTCAAAACTAACAATGGCAAACACCGACTTACTTCTGAAGTCGCTAAACAAAAAGCCTACTTTCGATTCAAAAACTGGGGTGCTGAAGTTTAAGGGTAAGGACATAGGTTTTAAAACAAATAAGAACCAGGCAGAATTGCTGCGAGTTGTTTTTAATAACACCGATGATTTGTTTCGAGAATGGTGTTGGGACGAAGTAATAACTGCTTGGGGTGATGAGAAATTCCAAAGAGACGATAAAAAATCCCAACGCATGATTTATGACGCTGGATATAACATAAACGACAACATTGCCAAGAAAACAACTGTTAACGACTTTCTGCTGGTAACAAAAAGAGCCGTTAGGCTAAATCCTAAATATTTCACATAGTAGTTGTACAACTTTTTACACTCACTCCTTTTTTATACTGTTCGTAGAACAAAATAAAGAAAGGAGTATTTAAATGAAAACCCAACTCAAAACAGTCTATGTCGGGGTCGACGAACTAAAACCAGCCATCTACAATCCTCGCTCTTGGAGTAAAAAGGCCATTTATGACCTGAAAAAGAGCATAAAGTCTTTTGGATTAGTCGATGCCATTTTGGTAAATGGTGCGCCAAACCGCAAGAACGTGGTTATCGGCGGTCATTTCAGGTTACACGTCGCCAAAGAACTCGGATATAAAGAAGTGCCAGTTTGTTACGTATATATTGCTGACATCGAAAAAGAAAAGAGGTTAAATCTGACCCTCAATAAGGTTGAGGGTGATTGGAACATGGATTTGCTCAAGGATTTTGACTTAGACATGCTACTTGATGTTGGATTTGACTCAAAGGACTTATCGCCGATATGGGACAGCTTACTTGGGGTCGAAAACGATAAGTTTGATACCGAAGAGGCATTAGAGGAAACTACGGAACCGATTGTGAAAGATGGCGACCTATTTCAACTCGGGAACCATCGGCTTATTTGTGGCAACTCCCTGAATTTCGACGTCGTGAAAAAGTTAGTTGATAAAGATAAGGTAAGTGTGATGTACTGTGACCCTCCTTACAACATCTCGCTAGATTACGACAAGGGATTCGGTTCTAAATCTAAATACGGCGGACAGGTTAATGACTCTAAGTCAGAACGTGAATATCGGAATCTTATTGCAGGAACGATCGAAAATGGCATAGCTTTTCTAAAAAAAGACGCCCATGTGTTCTACTACTGTGACGAAAACTATATTTGGTTGATTCAACAGTCATATCGAGATCTTGGAATCAAATTAAAGCGTGTAGCGCTATGGATTAAGAATAATCAGAACCCAACCCCCGACTCGGCATTTAACAAGGCATACGAGCCATGTGTGTATGGCACAATGGGCAATCCTTATCTCGCACCGATTAATAATCTAACCGAGGTTATGAATCGAGAGGTCGGTAATGGTAATGACACTATTGAGGACATTACAAACATATCAAATCTGTGGCTCGCCAAGAGGTTGCCTACAACCACATACGAACATCCAACCGAGAAACCGCCAACCCTACACGAAAAACCACTTTTGCGTTGCTCAAAATCGGGTGATGTTGTTTTAGATTTGTTTGGTGGCAGTGGTAGCACTCTTATCGCTTGTGAGCAGTTGAAACGCAAATGTCTCATGGTAGAAATGAGCCCAACATTTTGTGACGTTATCATTAGGCGCTATGAGTCATTAACCAAAACAAAAGCGATAAAGATTGAGGAGGCCTAAAATGGCACACACCGAGGAAACAAAAGCACTTCTATTACAAAATCTAAAAAAAACGCCGATTATAACGGTCGTTTGCGACAAAATGGGCATAGGAAGGGCCTCATACTACCGTTGGCGAGAAGATAAGGAATTTGCTAAGGCCTGCGATAATGCTATCCAAGAGGGTAGCCAAGTTGTAAACGACCTTGCGGAAGCACAGCTTCTGACCGCCATTAAAAACGGAAATCTTGGCGCCATAATCTTTTGGCTCAGAAATCGGCACTCAGCGTATCGTACAAGGGTTGAGCTTTCGGCCACAAGCAACTTTGAACTATCTGAAGAACAGGAAAAGAAAATCAATCAAGCTCTGCTGATGTCTGGGCTTGTTGAGGGAGTTAAAGATGAAGATAAATGAAATAGTAAAAGACCCAGACTACCGAAGAACGCTGGCCATCAAGAACCATCAAGCATTTTTCGCCATATACTTTTCGGAGTATATTCAATACCCTTCAGCGCAGCTTCATAAGGACATTTTTAAGGTGACCGAGAAAGATGAGCTTAAAATGACGGTATTAGTGGCTTTTCGAGGTTCGGGTAAGTCCACAATAGTTACGACCTCTTACCCAATTTGGGCGATACTGGCCAAGAAAGTGAAGTTTATTGTAATTTTGACTCAAAACCAAAGTCAGTCAAAATATGTTCTAAATAATATCAAAAGCCAACTAGAGGGTAACCGATTACTGATTTCCGATTTTGGTCCGTTCCAAGATGTTAATTCGGAGTGGGCTTCAAATTCGATATATATCAAAAAGTACAACGCCAAAATAACTGTTGCTTCGGTGGGAGAAAGTATTCGTGGTATACGTCATAATGAATCGAGGCCACAAATAATAATTTGCGATGACGTTGAGGATACTTCGTCTACCAAGACTATGGAAAGCCGTCAGAAAACCTATAAATGGTACAAAAGTGAAGTAGTGCCATTGGGCGACTTGAACACAAAAATACTAGTCGTTGGGAACTTACTGCATCGTGACTGTCTAGTAATGAAATTGAAGCGCCAAATTGAAAAAAAGGAGTTCCCAGCTAAGTACATGGAATTCCCGTTAATCGATAACGGTCGCTTGTTATGGCCAGGGAAGTATAGCTCAAAGAAAATACTCGCAGAAGAAAAAGCTAAAATCGGTGATAACGTAATTTGGAGGCGGGAATATTTGCTTGAAATTATTGCCGACGAAGACCAAGTCGTTCACCCTGAATGGATTCAATACTACAGGGAGATGCCCGACCAAAACGATTCTAGCTACTGTAATGACATCATGGGTGTGGATTTGGCTATTTCCGAGAAAGCAACGGCAGATAAGACGGCCATTATCTGTGGTTCGATTTTCCATCATGACGGAAAGCCATACTTGTATATCCATGAGCAACTTGTTAACAAGCGCATCTCAAGCATCGACGAAGTAAGTGAGACCATAAAAATGATTCACTCGTCGCTTGGAAGTAAAAGGTCTAACAAGCTAATTATTGAGGACAACGGTTTTCAACAGTGGCTAATCCAGATCCTAGAAACTGATGGGCTAATCGTGACTGCTGGGAAGCACGGCGGGTTGGATAAGCGGAGTCGCCTGGCTATTATTGCTAGGTTTATCAAGAATGGACAAATTCTATTCCCACAGGGTTGTTCTGAAGAATTAGTACAACAACTTGTTGATTTCGGTGTTGAGCGCCATGATGACCTTATGGATGCTTTTTGCTACATTGCGGCAGAGGCGATACTGAATTTTGAAATACCCTTTTGTGCAGAAACAGATTTCTTTATTGGATAGGTAGGATTATAATATATTCACAACTAAATATATCGAGAGCGCAGTTAGGGACCTAGCCCGATGACCTGCCAGCAACCCAAGAGAGTTGGGTGCTACAGCTAGCCACGAAAGTGGAACGATAAGGGACGGAAACGTTCAAAGGTCGACCTTATCTTTCCTGACGGAAAGATTTTTTAATTTGAAAGGGAGTCCAAATGATAAAACCATTAAGCCCAGTTTTGTTCCTAGCGGATGACAAGAAGTCTAAAACAGGTGACCCCACTGAAGATGAATACGAAATTATGATTCCAATGGGATTATTTCCTGAGTTGCCATATGGCAATATGATTAGAATGTTCAATGAGGAGGAGGCAAGACAGCATAAGCCATTAGGGATTGGTTATGGCATTAGCTTTAAGCATGCAGTCATACTAGGCGATAAACATTGCCAGGGTTTCTGGATTCGGGTTACTGGTTATAGGTACATAAAAAACAGTCCACAGGCGAGGATGATGATGGAAGCAACTGGCGATTTTTATTTGGCGGTGCAGTTTTATGAAAAGTTTTGATTAACTAGTACTTAGCTATGATTTATTGTGACGGAACCGTTTCTTAACCCCGCCCAAATAATACCAACACTATGATTAAACTTTTTCATGGCGTCGCCCTTAAGTGGTTCGTCTTGGATAGAAAGTAAAATGCTTTTCACACTATCGCTAAGGCCGATTAAGTCATCCATAGTCAGTATTTGCACATTCGGCTCGTGGCGCAATAGAAACCATTCTTTGTCTGTGCCTTTGTGGTTGTCTAGAAATAATAAATCTTTTTTAGTCATTTTAGGAAAAAGGTAGTACACTTTTTTATTATTAAAATAATACTTCGTTAGATACATTTCTCCTACTGCGATATGGCCTGCTCTTTGAGAAGAGTCAGTAAAGTTTCTTCTCATTCGACCAGCATACTTGATAACATAATCTTTTTCGATAATTGTTGATCTTTTTTCAGAAAATGTTTGCCAACTTCCGTTGTACACTTTTTCAAATTTTTCCTTAAATATTTGATACATTTTTTCTAGGTATTCATCAATGTACGAGCGAAGTGCGGTCGGGTTATCATACAAGTCGATAATATCTTGAACTATTTGCAAATCATCGACTATTAGATAATCACCCTTTTCAATTTTGGATGCATTATAAGCCATGCCAAAAAGGTCTTCTTGTATCTTGTCAGATCCTTTTCTTAGGTAGTATATGCCAATTAATCCGTTTTTTACGGCACCTAAAGCGTGGTGAAACCTCTGGTATTGAGCATTGCCTGAGGATTTACGATTTAAAGCATCTGTGCCCTCCAGAGCGATAATTGGTTTTTTATTTACAATATTTCCGTCAAACCCATCCTTCCAGTTTTCGTCAGTGTACCAGCAGGCATCACATGATCCATAAGAACAGCCGTCAATCCCAAAAGTTAAGCCACCTTCTGAAAACAAGACTTGATCGTCATTGCTACTTTCTGGAAATATCCTAAGCCTTATTCCATGCTTCAAAACAATGGTATCTGCTATTTCTCGCTTAATAATCTCGTCGCTTGATAATGCCATGGTACTTCCTATAAAGATTTAACTATTTTGATAATTTCAGCTAAACTCAATTCACTAATCAGAGTGGATATATCATCCTTATTGCGGATTAAACCGTTTCTTTTCTCCTGATATAGGCTGTTCAATTCGTCGTTTGTTAAATTGGCTATTAGATAGAACTTATAATAGTTAACTAACCAATTTATATATTCTTGCTTAGGCATACCATTTACAACATTGTATTTTGCATCTGGTTTTTTTACGTTCAGTTGGTAGTCTTTGCCAATTGATACTAGTCCGAAGTAGTCTTTCTCGGGACTATCTTTTAGGGGGTTTATCTCATATCCCTCATCAAAAAGACCTGTGTCTAAATATTTCTCTAGTTGTTTGGCCACTACTTTTGTAGAGGTTTTAGCTTCCCCGACTATAATGTCATTTTTAGCTTGTGCCGAATAATCTATACGATTGTTGGTACAGGCTCTTATCATAGATAGCTCTATGAGGTGAAATCCCTCAGTTAGCTGAAAGGAGTCAGAAATCTCTTTCGTAATCTCATTTATTCCATAACCAGCGAAGTCTGGGGAACCGATAGAGTGCGCCAGCGGAACCTGTGTCTCTACTATGTATCCTTCTTTCTTAAAGTACTCAGAAGCAAGGTATTCCATGAACGGTTCCATTCCGTTACCTTTTTTTCTTAATTCTATCCTTTGTATTAAATAGTCATTTGGATTCTCGACCACTTCTAATACCTCGGTAATAACTCTTTCTAGGTCGCCATCGCTTGTAAACTCAACGGGTAGGATATACTTATCACCCTCAAAAATATAAGGCTTAGCTTTATTAAGCAGATAAGGGGTGTGTTTAAGCGTGGTATTATCAAATATACCTGTGACAAATTTGTAATTTAGCGCATTATAAAAAAGCTTCATTAGTCCCTTGGGAGTAAAGGGATAGGAGGGGTTATCTAAGTAGCCAGCACCAGTGATAGAGCTGTAAATAAAAGCATCTCTGGCAGGCATTTTTATAGCTTGGCCAACCTTTGTGTCAACTATCTCGTAGTTAAAGTTGCTTGCGAATATTTTGAAAAATTCTTGTTTCCCAATTTCCATATCATTTATAGCTTTCGAACTTGCTTATTACTGACTTAAGGTTTATTTTATCTACCCCAGTGACTTCCTTAAAAGAGAATGTATGCTTCATAAGACTAGTTACAAATAAGTCATAAGCCTTGTTTATATCTAACCCACTTCCATTAATCTCTTTTAGCACTTCTGAAAAAATTTCATCGATACTAATTGTATCTTTGCTTATCTTAACACTTTTTTGCTTTATCTTCCTAAAAGTAATGTAAAAGTCAGACTTTGGAGAAAATTTTGACCAGTTTTTATTGTAGGGACAACCTAAGGTGTCATATACAGAAATATCAACTAGCTCAAAGCCCTGGTTTCTAATAATTTTTGCCAAATCTGACCAGATTTTTAGGTTTTTATTTTGGAAACAGATTGTGAAGTAGTGATTATCTTTTAATACCCTGTGAGCATTACTTAAAAAAACGCTCATTTGGTCGCTAAATGTCTGACTATTTTTGTTCTGGACTGGATTAATTATTACCTCTGCGGAGGTATCGAATTTTTTCCCAAGCCAACAGTTCCAAATATATGAAAGTTCGGAATACTGGATAGCGTCTCCGTATGGAGGGTCAGTAAAAATGTAATCCATTGAGTTATCTTCGATTTCCTTAAGCTTTAAAGAAGTTTTATTAATAAGTTTGTAGCTGTCGTTAGGGTTTAATTTCTCAGAGGTAATTCTAGAAGAAATAGCAGTTTTGGCTAGCTTAATGTTATTTACTCTATCCGCGAACCTCCACCAAACATTTTCCTCAATATAATCATCAGGTATCCAATAATTATTTACGCTTAGCGGCCTAACGTTTTCGCCTTTTAACTTTGAAGCATGTAGAATCGTATTTGAAAACCCAAGCAGATATAAGTCTTTGTATTTTAAGCTAGTTTTGTCTAAATAATTTTTCAAAATTGCTAATGCAAATAGGTTGCGCGTAGAGAACATCTGAGAAACTCGTTTAACACCTTTGTATGAGAACCTATCTTTGTAGAATTTAATTGGGAAATCACAATCTGGGTATTTAACATCCGATAGTGGCACTTCTTTCCTTAATAAGCTTTTTGATATTGTGGTGCGTTCTTTGTTTTTAAAATTGTAATCGCCCAAAACAGCATTATAATCCTTTGTGTTCTTGGACCCAGTGATACCATAAAGAATGTATTTATCAGAATCAATTCTGTATAAATCCATAATTTTATCCTTAAGATCCTTTTCTATTTTTTTAAACCCTCGACTGAATTCCGAAACGTCAAACTCAACCTTGAGGGTATTTTTTGAAACCGTAACTGAAATAGGATTTAGGTCATACCCAATAAAAGATCGGCCGTTCAAAATTGCCTCTAGACCTGTCGATCCGCTTCCCATAAATGGGTCTAATACCGTCTCCTCTTTTTTAGAGTACTTATTGATATATTGATCAATGATGTACCAGGGTTTCCGTGACCAGTACTTATGAATTTTCGAAATACGAGAATATGATTTATTGATTATGATTTGATCTAAATCAATTAACTGAGTAGTAACTGCCATAATTACTCTTTTCTTAAAATAATGCAGTAATTATGTAGTATGTTACTTGCCCATGAGTAGGGGTATCCAAAAGGTGCTAAACCAGCCTTATCCTGTATCCATATTTTTTCATCTTTTAACACATAAGTTTTAGACAACCTGCTTGCAATATCCCATGCGAGTGGGTACATGCGGCTTCCTTTTTTGATATTCTTCACAATAATAACGTTATAGGCACCTTTTTTAAGTACCTTATAAAGGTTAAGGTATATTTCACAGACCGAGTCTAAAAACTTTTCATAGTCATCAATGTTTCCAATATCACCATCTGATTCTGAATATTTTACATCTAGATTGCTTTTTTCTCGGTTCTTTTTAAAGTCATGCGTACTACGGTTCAAAATATCCCAGTACGGCGGTGATGATATAGCAAAATCTATTTCTGGTAGCTTTAGTTTATCTATATTCAAAGAATTATCGTTAAAAATATTGTTTTTGAACTCAGGGGTTCTCTTCAGGCTGAGCTTGTAATATTTTTCGCTAAGCTCGACCCCATATCCTATTCGCCCAGAACGTTTGCAGGCTTCGAGCGTGCTGCCGATTCCGAGGAATGGGTCAATTACACTTTGACCCTCTTTGGTAAAAAATTTAATGAAGGACTCGATCATTGTCGGAGAGAATGTTGCAGGATGTTCTTCAATTTTCGGATCTAGCTCTTTTTCTGCCCTAATATCTTCTGGGAGGGCATTAAAAACAAACCAACTACAGGAAAACTTTATCCATTCTTTGCCCGTATAGTGATTTAATTTATTATCGAGTGCATATGCACCCTCATTGGCATCTATAATAACTGCGTTCGCCTTTTCAATATTGCCAGATGGGTGGTATAAAGACACCTTATCCCAGTTTTCTACGAATCTTGCAGGCAAGCCTATACTTTCCCTGTTCGAGAAAATAGTATCTAATTTTTGTTTAGCAATTTCGTTAGTAGCCTTATCGACAAAAGGAACGATTTTCCGTTTTTCCTTAAAATAAAAATAATCCCGCATAAATCCACCTTTCGTTCTATATATTTTAACCTTTTTCGAACATAAATGTAATGGTAATCAGGCACATAAGGATACATTTTTTCAAGGTAAAAAAGCGCTTAACAAAAGCATGTTTCAGCGTTACCATCGGGGCATGAAATACAGCTACTGCCTCTACGCACGGAAGTCGACTGAAAACGACGAGAAACAAGCTCTTTCTATTGAGTCCCAGGTTAAAGAAATGCTGGCAATTGCAGAACGAGATGGACTCAACGTAGTCGAAATTAAGAGAGAATCACATTCTGCGAAAGATTCAGGTGAAAGACCTATATATAACGAGTTAATCCAGGGCCTCAAGGACGATAAGTATCAGGGGATTTTGACCTGGGCAACCGATAGGCTTAGTCGTAACGCTGGAGACCTGGGTAGGTTAGTCGATCTGATAGATAATAAATGTCTTGCAGAGATAAGAACTTATGGTCAGGTGTTCACGAATAGCCCAAATGACAAATTCCTACTAATGATTCTTGGGTCTCAAGCCAAACTCGAGAATGACAACAGAGCAGTGAACGTCAAACGAGGTATGAAGATGAAGTGTGAGATGGGGGTTAGGCCCTGTATGACACCGCTTGGTTACCTAAACGACCCAATACACGCTAAAGGTATGAAAGTAATCACCCTAGACCCCGAAAGAGCTCCTCTCATTAAGAAAATATTCGAGATGTCAGCCGCAGGCATATCTGGTAGAAAAATCATCGATTGGGCCGATAGTGTAGGCTTTAAGACGAGATTGGGTAAAAGCATATCACTGAACGCCTTATTTACCTCACTTGCAAATCCATACTATTATGGTGAGTTTGAATGGCCAATTGGAAGCGGTAATTGGTACAAGGCTAATCACGAATCAATAGTTACTAAAGAATTGTTTGATAAAGTTCAAAAACGTTTTAAATCAATGCCAAAAGGAAGGACAAACTCTAAAGTATTTGATTATTCTAAGACAATAAAGTGTGGTGAGTGTGGCTCATCCGTTACGGCAGAAGAAAAGATAAAGATTCTTTCGGATGGTACTAAGAAAAGATATACCTATTATCTCTGTAGTAAATACACCAAACGAACTTGCACTCAAGATCCAATAAATGAAGATAATCTCGTACCTCAGTTAATTAAGATGATGGACGGAGTTAATTTGGATAAATTCTTGCTAAGAAAAGAATATGAGTATGAAGTGAGTAGGTTTCATAGGTTTACAGACCAAATGAGCGATAATTACCAAAAGGAGGTCAGAAAACATGTCGATGTCCGCTCGCAAATGAAATATGTAATTCAGAAAGGTACCCCGGAAGAGAAGCAAAGACTCCTGAACAATTTGGGTGCTAAGATTTACCTTCAAGATAAGTATATTTTTTTAAAGTAATTAGTTCTATCCCCGTTGGGGTCCATTAAAAAAAGACGACTTTCGTAAGAATTTCGTCTTTTTTTATACATAGGAACTTAGTTCCAAATAGCAATACTTGGCGACCCGGACCAGACTCGAACTGGCGACCTCCACAGTGACAGTGTGGCGTT
>JBAXEY010000025.1:0-12269 GCA_037140175.1 bacterium
ATCTAGGCCCAGCGGTAATGATGGAAATAAATCCCCGATATTTACCTTCTGGCCAAAATAAATTATTAAAAACTTTATCGGTTTCCATGTAGAAATTATCTTCAACTTTATCCCATTTTTTTTGAAAAGATTTTTTTGCTTTTTCTAAATCTTCAGAATGGTCTATGTAATATGAATCCGTATAGTCGTTAATTAGAGCCTTTTGTTCTTCTGGTTTAAGCCCATAATATTCTTTTAGTTTCGGATGAATCTCCCATATTTCTGCGGCAAAATCCATCCCTGCTTTTTTGGGATATTCTAAAAATTCTTTGATCATCTCCTTATCAAGCTCTTTGTTCAAGCTAAAAATAACATGTGGATATTTTTTCATAAATAAGCAAACCAATTTAAACATTAACCGGAGTTCTTTGAATAATTCTAACATAAAAAGTGCTTAGCAGATTAGTTGTTTTACGTCATTAGTATTAATAAACTACCGAAGGATAGCTTATTAAGTGTGTGTTTCTTTTGGCAAAAGTGAGTAGTGCTGGAATCATTTCCAGAATGAGACAGTGTATTTCGAAAATTTCTTAATTCCTAACGTATTTAGCATAATGTGAGACTTTTGAGAAGCACGTAAGAGAAACACTCCAGCGTCTTTTAATCTTTCCTAAAAACAATCAACCTTTAGTCCTGCAGCCTTTTATTATTTACCACACTTATGCCTTAGCTAGTCCAAATTACTTCTTTGTCATGATCTATAAAATATTTTTCTACCTTTTTTTGGTTATTGTATATTATCTTTGACATTTCTTCTGGTGAAACATATGATTTTTTATTAATCATGTTAATAATTGATTGACCATTATAATAAATGAGTAACATTGGGAAAGTAAAATTTGATTTTGTAATTTTTTCCGAATCGTCATCTTTAACAATTTGAGATAATCTACTAGAGATTTTTGTTGGAAAATATTTTTCTGTTAAGGCGCTTGCATCAGTGAATAATGAGTAAGTAAGCAATTCTGATAAGTAGTCAAAATCACTTTTCTTTATTACGTCTTTTAACTTTATAGATTTATTGTTTTTAATGAATTCTTTTTTATATTCATCTATATATGACTTTAATATTTTATGAGTTATTTCATGCCAAAGAATAGCTAATTTATGGTTTATAAATTCTTTTTTGGTTGAGCTGCACTCTAATGAAACCTTTCTGGGGCCTATATTTGCTCCTCCGCCTCCCCCATATGGACCAGTAGAGATAAACAAATAAACTGTATAATCATCATTTACTTTAACCTTACTTTTGAATAATATCTTTAAATCGTTTAAAACATTTTCTTTTTCCTTAGAAAATTCTTTTTCTAATAATCCTCTTATTTTTTCTAATTTAACAGAATCCTCACCCCAAATTTGTTCAAACCTGTGCCTAAAAATGTCCATTGCAGAAAAATAAATTTCATATTCCTTCTCATCGAAAATAGTATTATTGGTCTTGAGTTCTTCAAATCTTATAAAGTATTCAAATATATTTAAAGAGGGGGCTTGTTTTAATGGTTTAAAACTATATTTTGAAAGTAATCTTCTTAAAGACGCTAATGCTTCAATCTCATTCTCTTTAAGGGGACCAGTGATTTCAAGCCATTCTTTGTTATAGCTTTTCCGACATGAAAAATGCCACTCAGAAAGATTCTGGACAAAGAAAAAATGATTTGCGATTTTGGATATATAGAATGATACTTTCATGAATATAATATATATTATTTTTGACTTTAACTAAAGAAAAACGCTAGGCAGCCGTTAAGGTTACCTAGCGTTCGCTGTTCTTGTTCACCCGTGGCAAAACGACTATCCAAGCGACGCTTGGGAATCAACCATTATTACTCACGGGACGTGATCGTCAGAGTTGTCAAAGGGGGGGTGGTTCTCGTGGCTGAGTGAATTCTCAGCGTTTCCCGATTTGATCTCTATCCGATCAAGAACAACTGCCATCAGATTTTTCTTCATGACCTTTCGCCTCCCTTCTGAGTAATCATCTGCTCGATTCTTCGAGCAGTATTGGGACGATTACGCGAAACTTCATTTCTAACTTTCTACCGTATTTTCCCTTGGTGAAACCAAAAGTAAGTTAGATAATAGTACCAGACCTTTGTTCTGTCAACACCTTTGTAGATGTTTTGGAAGTTCGATGAATCATCTAGCGCGCTATCTAAGTAGGGTTATTACCAAGAGATTAGCTAATTATTTGTTCCTCATCGTTATTTTAGTCTTCTAGGACACAAGCTACTGACTCTCTTACACTCTCCACTATTGCTCTAAGGTGGTCACAATATTTAGATTCGGTATAGAATTCGTGGCAAAAAGAACAACCACCTTGACACGCAGAAAACGCCACACAGCTCTCTTCGCACTCCTTGTTACGCCTCTCAACAGCTTCGAGAAAATCTTGCCGCTTTTTTGAGTCAATAATTTTCTGCAAAGATGTATCATTAATATTGCCCCAACGATACTTTGGATCATCTAATTGGTCGCAAGGAAAGACGTCCCCATTCGGTGTGATAAACGCAAAGTGACCGCAGAAGCCTGATTGTGAACAAAGAGGTTTCATGTTTTTCCCACTGAGGAGATTTTCTGCGTAACCCATGAAGTTTCTAAAAATCAAGTTGGGGTCGTCAAGATCAAGCCACCTTTTCATTACCTCTTGATAAAAAACAGTATAAGAGATGAGATCGATGGAATGCTCCCAAGTGCTAGTTGATGGTTTGATTGCGAAACTTCTGACACCAAGGTTACTGATAAATTCAAAGTATTTTTCTGAATCAGTCTTATCGCTGATGACAGAGATACACGAGAACTTCAAATCTCTATCTTGCAGTAGTTTAATTCCTCTTATAACTCTATCAAACGAGGGTCGATTATAACTCATTGGCCGATTTGCGTTCTGAACATCTTCATAGCCATCAACACTTACACCGATAGAAAATTTATTTGTTGCAAAGAAATCAGCGAAGTCATTGTCTATTAACGTAGCATTTGTCTGAATAGTGTTGAGAAAATTGGTTGACGCAGATCGTTGAATTTCGAGAGCATACTCGAAACCCTTTAACCCCAAAAGAAGCGGTTCTCCCCCATGCCAGAGAAATCTGACACTTTTAAGGCCAAGGGAGTCTATCTCATGAATCACGCTTTTAAGTGTTTCATTTGTCATCTTTGTGTTTTTGAATCCAGATCTGGCAAAACAATAACCACATTCTAGGTTGCAACTACTTGTGACTCCTATGATGAACGTTGTAACAGTCAAGGTACTCATCCTCCTACTGGAGTCAGTTGGTCTGATGTGGCGCTAATATACATCATATATTACTTTTTTTCAATATTTATTTTCTACTCAACAAAGAGCTTGTTTTGCGTCATTAATAGAAATAAGCTACCTTGTGGCAGCTTATTAAGTCTGTGCTATTTGGCGAAGCGAGTAGTGCTGGAGCCAGGACTAGATATTTTGAGACATTAAATCAATATTTCGCCTCAAGTCGTCAATAACGCTAAATGTATAAATCAAGCATATCATATCACGGGTCGCCCTAGGGAGATCCCTTGAAGCATGTTTCAAGCCAAATTCATGTTTTGTTGGGATGTGCTCTATTCTTTGAAGTTCGGTAAATATACTCGCAAGACTCAGGTAGAAATTTAGAGCGCCAAGATAGTCATTTCTTTCAAGCTCCTTTTCAACATCAACTTTCATGATCCTAAACTCACCTTCGAGATATTTTTTGCGATCAATAACTTCTTTTTCAAATTTCTTTTGATCTAGCGGCTTAAAGTTTATCACGTTTTTCTTATCAAAAAGAACCTTAACTTTTTCGCCTTCCTTGCCCTCAGTAAACCAAAAGACGCGACTATTCGCTTGCACGCATAAGTCTACA
Organism: bacterium; assembly: GCA_037140175.1. GTDB lineage: Bacteria > Patescibacteriota > CPR2 > UBA1875 > CAIMLA01 > CAIMLA01. The sequence continues at coordinate 3,906 of JBAXEY010000025.1, forward strand.
ATTAAGAATTTAGAGGTGTCTATTATGTGAAAGAAATGCTGTCTGATTTTTGGATGCCCATGGTCCTTTTCATAATCGAAGTCTAGTTCACCTATCTCCATCAAAGCACTACGAAACACCTTTATTACTTCAAGCTCTTTCCCGTCCTCAACATCAACCCAGACATCAATATCAGAAAATTCGTCCACTGTATCCAAGCTATCTGCCCCCTCTAACCAAAGCGCATTAACGTAGTTAAGAGCCTCTAGAGATTCTGTTAATTTATTAAGTATTAAATTACGATCAATTTTCATTACTAAATATTAACATAAAAAGCCCTTAGCAGATTAGTCTTTTTGCGTCATTAATATAAATAGACCGATATAATCGGTCTATTTGGTATGTGTTCCATTTGGCGAGGCTAGAGGCGCAGGAATTATTTAGGGTAAATCCTATATTCGACGCCATCTATTTCTCCGCCAAGAGCTCTAGGCCTTTTATATTTATCTTCAATAACTCCACCCAGCGACTCCGGGATCTTTCTGCTTGCTATGTTTTGTATCGCGACTGGGTATTTTAGATATTTGTATTCTATGCTTTGATCAGCCCAGAGTTTTAGGGCTGTCATGGCCTCTCGGCCATATTTATTACCATGAGCGGATTTTTTTACCCATACTCCGAATTCCGGAGTGCTTGTATCTATGTGTGCTAAACTCCCACCTCCAATAAATTCACCTGTTCTAATGAAAAAGACTACATGAAAATCTTTGCCCTCCCGGTTCTTTTTTATAGCCCCAGAAACAAACTCCTCAGTGTCAGACAATTTCTTTGGTGGAGCGGGGGTAATAAAGGTATTTATTTCTTCATTGAAGTTGTTGTATATATCCTGAGTATGACTGTCTTGTAAAGGATAAATAACTAATCGCTTTGTTTCAATTTTGTCTGGTAGCCTCATGTCTTGATAATAACATAAAAAAACACTTAGCAGATTAGTTATTTAACATGCTTTTCTATTAGCTCAACCATCGCACTAAGTGTCTTTTTCTATTTCTTTTTAACTTCGGCTAATTTGACGCCCGCTTCTCTCAAAAGCATGTCGGGCAATGGAGTTGGTGCTCCAGTCATTGGATCCTTGGCATCCCCAGTCTTTGGAAAGGCTATCACTTCTCGGATATTTGGCTCCTCCAAAAGTATCGAAAGGACTCTATCAATTCCCAAGGCAATCCCGCCATGGGGAGGTGGTGAATATTCAAAAGCTCTCAAAAGATGTCCGAAACGACTATTTACTTCTTCGTCCGATATCCCCAAAATTTTGAAAATTTTCTTTTGCAGATCTTCCTCATGAATTCTAATACTGCCACCACCAATTTCGAAACCATTTAGTACAAGGTCATAAGCTGACGCTCGAACCTTGGCTGGTTCTTTTTCTAAAAGTGCCATGTCACTACCTCTTGGTCGAGTAAATGGGTGGTGAGAAGAGGTCAAGCCTTTTGAATTTTCAGTTTTTTCAAACAGTGGAAAGTCGATTATCCAAGCAAAAGCCAATTCATTTTTATCATCCTTGTTTTTCCTAAGATCGGGCTTGTCTGTTTTGTACTTTTTTATGGCTTCAGTGTATTCAATTCTTGGGAACGGCTTATTACTAATCTTTTTTTCTGGAAAAAGTTCTTTGACAATCTCAACCATCATTTGTTCCGTGAGAGCTAGCACGTCTTCCTCTTCCACGAATGACATCTCGATATCAAGCTGAGTAAATTCGGGCTGGCGATCTCCCCTTTGATCCTCATCTCTAAAACATCTAGCCAATTGAAAATACTTTTCGAACCCAGCCACCATCAATAGCTGTTTATATTGTTGTGGAGACTGAGGAAGGACAAAAAAAGACCCTTTACTTAGCCTTGAAGGCACAATAAACTCTCGAGCTCCCTCGGGGGTCCCTTTGGTCAAAATCGGCGTCTCTATCTCAGTGAAAGTCTTTTTGGAAAGATAGTTTCTGATAAAGAGATTAAATTGATGCCGAGTCTTGATATTGCGGGCCATTCTGGCGGTTCGTAGATCAAGATAACGATATTTTAATCTGGTTTCTTCGTTAACGCCATTGGTTGAATTATGAATTTCAAAAGGCGGTACTTCGCAACTAGAGATCAGGGAAATCGATTCTGAAGCAAGCTCCAAGTTCCCGTTTGCTAGCTCTGCATTGACGAGGTTGTCTGGCCTTTTTTGAATTTTCCCTGCAATCGTAACCAAAAATTCTTCACGAAAGCCTTTGACTAGTTCGATAAGGTCTTTTTTGTAGATTACAACCTGCACCACTCCAGAAGTGTCCCGAACGTCCCAGAAAATGACCTTTCCGTGATCTCTGGAGTTTTTTATCCAACCAGATATTACGACATCTTGATCAATTTTTTCTGCAAGTTCACCAATCATCTCTCGTTTCGCCATATTTTACCTAACCCACTTTTTTATACTCTAAACCAACTAATTTGACTCTCATTATAATACGAAAAGAGCTTAGATCCAAGGATTATGAGACCAAATTTATCATATATCGAATCGTTGTACCAAAATCCCTCATCCCCTCTTTCGCTCTCGATTCTGGATATAGTCTTGTAGCGCTCTTTCTGTAGAGAGCCAATTTCGGTTTTCTTTGTAAGCCTCAAGCTTGCCTAGGCCCGCTAACTTTTTCAGATATGCGGCAGAGTATTTGGTTTTTTTGCTAAGATTCTCTAGACTTATAAATCTATCTCTGGAGTTTTGAGAAGTTTGGACTGAGCTCAAATAGATGTTAAGCGAACGGATGACAGATCGAGCGATAAATTCACAGAGTGGCTTGGGATCACCATTGTCTGCTCTTTCTAGAACTCGATAATATTTCTTGCGATCTGTTTTTAAGATAATGGATAATGGATAGCCCGCTTTCATAAGTAGTACATTCATAATTAATCTCGCCGTTCGGCCATTCCCGTCCCAAAACGGATGTATAGAGACAAACTTGTAATGCAATAGTGCCGCTAACTCCACAACGTGGTGGTTTTTTTTGTTTTGTTGGAGCCAGGTTATTAACTGAGCCATCTCTGGCTTTATCTTGTAAGCCCTGACTGGGATATGTTTGCTCCCGCTGATAGCCACCTCGCCTTTGCGATATTTACCAGCAATCTCTCTATCGGAATCAAAGATAACTAGATTGTGAAGCAATTTAATTAAATTCTCATTTACAGCAATTCTTTTTCTCTCATCGACAAGTTGATAGAGAAAATCGAGCGCCTCTTTCTGATTCTTTGCTTCCAGATGATCTTTGAGTGGTTTTTCCTTGATGGTTAGGCCCTCTTGGATAACCCAATATGTTTCTTTTAATGACAGTGAATTACCCTCAATCGCATTTGAGTTGTAAGTCATCTCTACCTCAAATCTCTCCTGTGTTTTTTGCAAAATTGTAGGTGGAATTGGCCGCAATGAGCTTAGCTCTTGAAGTCTTTCGTCTAATAATCTAATTGTTTTTTTGGATAAATACATTTCCTTATGGTACGTTAGGTATGAATATACACTATCGTACCTTAAGCTATTTGTCAAGACTTGTGGTTTATAATAAGCACGCACTAAGGTACGGTTTTTAATATTTATGACTAGAGTACCTTTGTATTTGATAAAAGTTGAGGGGAGTTTTTTACGCTCCCCTAGTTGATAGGTGTATAAATTGCTGTAAGCTTTCCGGACTCCACGTCATAGCTTAGTGTGGTTACCATTAGCAGCTTTGGATTTGTTCCCTGGGAAAAATCGAGAATCTGGAAGGAATAGGGACTGTCAGGATTTCTTCCGATTTCGTCGAAACCAGATGCACCGCCTGTCCCACTTCCAATCAGATTGACCGTTCCCTCCTGTGTGATGCTCGTCTGGTGGTCGTGGCCAAAGACGACAGTCAAAGCTACCCTTTCCGCTTTTGCCTTTTCGATTATCCCCTCGGCCTGTCGAATGTCGTGAACGACAACGACTTGTGGCTTAGAAGTGTAATTATCCCACCAGCTAGCCATATCACCAGAAAATACCTTTAGCATTTGTTCGTCCGAATCGATGAGATAGCTCGATGCCAAAGGGTCGCTGTAGCCAAGGATGGAAAGACTCCCAATGCTTATTGGTACGCCCTCCAAGATCTTGTAACCCATTCTCTGGAATGTAGTCATAGCCTCGCTGTCTTCGTGGTTCCCGCCAACCATGTAGATTGGTATCTGAGAAGTGATCTGACCAGCAAAGGCTCTAGCCTCGACTTTGGTGCCAAAGTTGGTAATGTCCCCTGTCAGGATCGCCGCATCAAATCTCTCCGGGGCTTTGCCCTCCAAGAGATCGCTGACAATCTTTATCCCGAGCAGATTGTCATGGACATCGCTTATGACCAGAACGCGCGTCCTAGGATCGCTGGTGTCCGCATAGGGCTGGTTATCGATCTGGTAGGTAACATAGGTCATGCCATCTATGAAGTTTTGGAGAACGTTTTTGCCAACCTTGTAGTCACTGCCAATCTTCTTGATCAGACTGACGACCTTGGGGAATTCTGCAATCGGGCCTGTATATTTGACTTCTGGTGTCCGGTCCAGAGTTTTGCTTGTTATTCCTGCAAAAGCGATGGCAAAGAGAGCAAATACCCCTGCCCAAATACCTATGTTGCGGACAAGTCGCATCAGCCACCTTTTGCCACCGTTTGTCACCTCTATCCCCACCGCAGCCCCGATTAGGACTAGCCAGAAAAAGCGCCAAAACAGAAAATCATAGAGGGCACTGATAGCATTTGGTTTGAATTTGGAGACTCCACTATCCCACGCATCGCCTAGGCTCTGGCCATTCATCAAGTCTTTGTTTAGGACCAGGTCCATCCGCAAATTAACTGGTGTTTTATGTGTTTTGAAGCTAACCATCCCGGCTGGGCCAAGCGGTAGCTCGACAAAGCCACCATGCCAGCTAGGATTCATTCTGTATGTAAGCTGGCCTTCTGTGACTCGATAGCTCGAGGAGGTCGTTACCATTGTGTAGGCAAAGATAATAAAGCCGATGCTGAATATTTTTAGAAAAGTTTTGAGAGCAACTACGATTTTTGGGTGTTTTCCAAAAAATCTAGACACGATTTGCAACCCAGTGAGGATTGCCTTTTTGCGATTTGATAGCAAAATGAGCATCTCCCCACCTTTCATATATCAAGGTACATTTACACCTATCTCCACCTCTGTGGTGGGCTTAACTTAATACAACTCTATTCATGTGTCAAGGCAAGGGCTATAATCTAAGCACAAATTATGATAAAAGCTGAAAACATTCATTATTCGATTGGAACTAGAGTCATTTTTGACGATGTTAGTTTTAATATTAACAAAGGCAACAAAGTCGCATTAGTCGGGGCTAATGGGACTGGCAAAAGTACTCTTATTAGAATCATCCTTGGCCAAATCATTCCAAGCCAAGGTAAAGTTAGCCATGTTTCTAAATCACAACAAATTGGCTATATGCCACAGCAAATTGCTGACCTGGGAATATTGCCACATAAATCAGTGACTGATTTTATGCTTTCGGGTAGAGGACTGGATGAGCTAAAAATAAAATTGTCAGATACCCTCCTTGAGATGGAAAACCAGGAATTGCCAGAGAAAGAGATGATGAATCTTGCTCACAAATATAGCGAATCGTTCGATCTGTTTATGGGTAAGGGTGGCTATGGAGCAGAAAATGAAATGCTCGAGGTTTTAATTGGCCTTGGTCTTAGCGAGATTGATCTGGATCAGATTGTATCGACGATGAGCGGTGGTCAGAAAACCAAATTAGCCTTAGCAAGGGTCCTTTTTTCCAAGCCAGATTTGATGATATTAGATGAGCCGACAAATCACTTAGACGAGGAAACAATTACTTGGGTCGCAGAATACCTTAAGGAATTTAGGGGAACGTTGATTATAATCTCCCATACTCCCAGTCTCCTCGATGAAATTATAAACCGTTTAATATATTTAGATGGAGATGGTCAGGTTCTTACCTATAAAGGTAATTTTAGTGATTTTTTGTTGAAAAAAGGACAAGAGGAAATCGCTCAGGAGAAACTTCACAAAAAACAAAGTGTCGAAGCAGAAAAACTGCAAGCCTTTATTGACCGTTGGCGAGGCAGAAAAGTCAGTCAAGTCCATGATCGAGAGAAAAAGCTAGACAGGCTTAAGGCCAATATGGCCAAAACTAATAACAAAAAATCAGAACTTTCTTTGAGCTTCCCCGTCAGCAAAGAGCCAGTCAAACAAGTATTAGTCGTCGATAATGTCTCAAAATCATTTAATGACAACCATGTCTTGAAAAATGTTTCCCTTCAAATCACCAGAGGTGAAAGAGTCGCTATCTTGGGCTCAAACGGCGCCGGCAAGACTACTTTTCTAAAAATTATTGCTGGTCTCGTGCGACCAGATTCGGGCCTAATCGAAATTGGACAAAATGTTGATCTTGGATATTATGCCCAGGAACAAGAAATTTTAGACCTTGAGAAAAATCCCCTCGAAGAACTGATGTTAGCGACCGCTCGTCCCCAATCACAGGTTAGATCTATCCTCGCTCATTTTCTCTTTCCAGGGGATCGTGTCTATACCAAGATTAAATCATTGAGCCTTGGCGAGAAAAGCCGCTTAGCTTTAGCCAAATTGGTAGTCGAGGGCCACAACTTTTTATTACTAGATGAGCCAACCAATCATCTGGATGTTACCTCACGAGAACAGGTCAAGCTCGCTCTCAAAAAATATACCGGAACAATTTTAATAATATCCCACGACCAAGAATTTTTGGATGGCATCGGAGTAGAAAAGGTCCTACTCTTGCCAGAAAATAAGTTTGGATTTTTAGATCAAATCAAGAGTTAGCATCTCGTCATAATTAAAGCTTATTTTTACGTACTCTTTTAACTTTATTTTGAGGTTTTTCTGGTTTTAGAAGTGGGAACATGACACATTCACGGACTGGCTTATCAACCATAAAGGCAAATAGCCTCTCCGAGACCCCAAAGCCAGTCGTTGGTGGCATACCGTACTCAAGGGCTTCAACAAACTCCTGGTCATGCATTTGCGCCTCTATATCCCCTGCTTCACGCATTTTGTTTTGCTCCGCAAATCTTTCTGCCTGATCAATCGGATCATTCAGCTCTGAATAGCCATTCCCATTCTCCGATCCGGCTATTAAAACCTGATATCGCTCAGTCAACCCATGATTATCCTCTTTCCTTTTTGCTAAAGGGGAAACCTCAACTGGGTGATTAACTAGAAAGGCTGGTCCAGCAATATCACGTCGGATTTGTTTCCAGAGCAAGTCGATCAACCGCCCTTTTCGGTCGGAAGTACGAAAATCTATCTTTTTTCCTTTCAATAATTTTTTTAGATCAGCTTCACTCATTTTCAGAACATCGATTTTGTAAGCCTCATTTATGGCCGTCGTATAATCTATTTTCTCCCATTTTTGATCAAAATCAACATCATGGCCGTTCATCGAAAATTTATAAGTGCCGAAGACATTCTTGGCAACCCGCTTGAACATTTCCTCAACCAAAGCCATTGAATCATTGTAGTTGGCATAGGCCCAATAGAATTCCATTTGGCTATAATCCTGGAGATGTTCCCGAGAAACACCTTCATTGCGAAATTGTCTGCCCAACTCAAATGTTTTATCAAAGCCTGCCACCATTAATCTTTTCTGCCACAACTCTCCCATCGAAATACGAAGATAAACATCAATATCCAGATAGTCATGGTGAGTCACAAAGGGATTAGCATCTGCTCCTCCACATGTATTCTCCAAAACTGGTGTTTCTACTTCGAGAAAGCCTTTCTCAATCATAAAATCACGAATCGTCTGCCAGAATTTAGCTTTTTTGACAAACAAATCTTTTAAATCTGGGTTCAATAAGATGTCGAGATATCGATTGCGGTAGCGCTTTTCCTCGTCTTGAATCCCGTGCCAAATATCAGGCAGAGGACGCAAGGCTTTGGTTAGTATCTTTAACTTTTCTACTTTGACAGTCGTCTCTCCCATTTTTGTAATAAATAAAGGACCAGAAACTTCAATAAAATCGCCAGCATCGACTAGCTCAACAATTTCAAACTCTTTCCCTAGAATATCTTCTTTCAAAGCGACTTGAATCTTGCCCGTTTGATCAACGAGATCGGCAAATACCAACTTACCGTGACCACGCATCGCCATAAGTCGTCCCGCTACAATTACGTTTGTCTCTTTTTGTATCAAAGTTTTTTGATTGTCCAAAACATCAGCACAAGTATGATCTCTCTCAGATTTTGAAGGATATGGATTGATTTTCTTGGCCTTGATTTTGTCTAATTTTTTCTTTCGAAATTCTATAATCTCTTTTTCTGATAATCCCAGATG
>JBAXEY010000026.1:0-11863 GCA_037140175.1 bacterium
ATATCCATAAAGTCAGCTACAAGGAAAATCAAGCAATCATCGACAAGCTTTTTAAGGCAACACAGTTTACCAAACAAGTGGGTTTGGCCGCCACTGGAATATTTACCGCAACAGCTCTTCTGATTATCTTTAATACCATAAAGATGACTATATTTGCCCGCAAAGAAGAGGTTGATATTATGAAGCTTGTTGGGGCTACCCCAGGATTTATCAAAGGTCCCTTTATTATAGAGGGCGCCATATACGGTGTTATTTCGACCTTTATCTCAATAGTGGTCATCGCCATTTTCCTATATTTCTTATCTCCAGCGCTGATAAACTATTTTGGGGGGGTAGGAAATAACCTTACTGACTTTTTCCTAGATAATGTCGTAGCCCTAGTTTCTGCTCAGCTTTTTGTTGGAGTATTAATCGGTGTATTATCTAGCTGGCTTGCGGTCCGTAAATACGTAAAATTTAGCTAAATGGTATTGACAAATATGAGTTTTTTCTGCTATAATTTATGTCGTTCGGAGGGTTAATGCGCTACAAAGTACAGACGAACAATAACAATAAAATCACAAACCTAATAACCAAGCTCCAGGTTGCTCTCTGCTTGGTTTTATTTTTGTATCCCACCGGCTTTACTTTTGCTCTTACGAGAAGTCAAATAAATGATCAAACAAATCAAGCTCAGGACCAGAAAAACCAAGCCCAACAAGATCAAGTTACTCTTGGTAACGAGCTAGATGTATTTGATGGACAGATAAGTCAGATTCAGCTACAAATAGGCTTGACACAAGCTGAAATTGATAAGAAAAACACAGAGATTGTGAATATCAACAATCAGATTGCACAAACCGAACTGGATCTTTTAAAACAAAGAAATTTAATGAATGAATACTTAAAGACGATCTATATTGAAGGTCAAACTTCAACAATCGAGATGATCGCAACATCAAATAGTTTTTCGGATTTTGTTAATCAAAGCGAATATCTTTCAGCAATGCAACAAAACGTCCAGGATACAGCAAATAAAATATTATCCTTAAAAATGGATCTTGAAGAAAATAAAAAAGATTTAATCCTTAACAAAGCTAAAACCGAGCAACTCAAGGTAGAGCAAGTTTCTAAGCAACAGTCAATTGAAGCCTTAAGATCAGCTAAGGCCTCAACCATTTCCCAAAAAAGCGCTCAAGTCAGTACACTTAATGATCAAATAAGACTTCTAAGAGGACTAAAAGCCGACGACGATCCTGTGCCAGTTTATTCAGGGGGCTCGTCGTCTGGAAATTCAGGAAACAGTAATGGTTATCCATGGGCTGGTGTTGGCTTTCCTTCATATGTGTCAGATAATTGGGGTTTTTACTTAAGACAATGCACCTCTTATGCGGCTTGGATGAGCGCTAGCCGTGGCCCTGTAGATGGTGCAACATTGAGACATTGGGGCACTGGACATCCAGGAAATGCAAACGGGGGACAGTGGGCTGATAGAGCTATTGAAGATGGCTTTAAGGTAAGTAGCACACCAACCGCAAACTCAATTATGGTTTTCCCAGCTTGGAGAGTAGGGGATGTTGGTCATGTAGCATATGTTGACAGTGCGAACGGTGATACGGTACACATAACTGAATATAACTGGGACTTGCTAGGGAATCCTAACGAAAGAACTATCAGTGCTTCTTATTGGGCAGGGATGTTTATAACAAAATAAAATTTCTTATGACAAAAATATTTTCAATATATAAAAATTGGATGTTTATACTCGTCTTGCCACTAATGCTATTGGGTGGCTTAGCTTTTGGTGAATCTAGCACCGAACTTCGTCAGCAAATAAATAATCTTTCTACCCAGAAATCAACTCTAGAGGGTGAGGTTGCTAATTTTAATAATCAAATTGCTACGATTGAGTCACAGATATCTCAAACAGACATTCAGCTAACTGAATTAAATTCTAAAATATCTCAGGCAGAAGAAGACCTCGCCAATCAAAGAGATTTACTTGGTGAATATCTCCGGACTATGTACGTTGATGGTCAGGTTTCTACAGTAGAGCTAATAGCCAAATCCAAAAGTTTCTCTGATTTTATAGATCAGAGCGAATATATGGGCACTATGCAACAAAATGTACAAGATACTGCAAACAAAATCTCTGATTTAAAAGCAAGCCTTGAGGACGAACAGTTGAAAGTAAAAGTGCTACAAGAACAGCAAAAATCTATGAGAACAGCGCTAGTCCAGCAGAAAGCCGAAAAAGATGCATATCTAGCTCAGGTTACCACAGAAGAACAGGCCGCCAAAAAGAAGCTGAGCGACATGTTGAGCCGGGGAACAATTACTTGTAACGGCAGCAGCCCAGTTATAAAAGCTAAAAATCCTATTTTCAAATTCCCACTTAATTGTGGCTACGTTTCTCAGGGGTGGGGAAATACAGAATATGCTACGGTTGACAGGGCTTATGGAGGAAAGATTCACAACGGAGTCGATGTGGCTGTTGGTGCAAATACGGGCATACATTCTATCGGTGACGGGAAGGTCTATGCCACGGGAAATGATGATAATTCCAGCGGTTGGGGAAATTGGATTATCATAGAGCATAGAGTCAATAATAAAGATTACTATTCCTTATATGCGCATATGGTAGCGCCTACAGCCCTAATAAAGGGCGATACTGTTACGTCTGAAGATGTAGTCGGAGGGGTCGGTGGCAGCGGGGGTTGGCCAGTTCACCTTCATTTTAGTATTTACGAAAAGCCCCCCTTAAGTGGTGTAATACCTAGCTATCCCGGCGAGACTATTGATCCTCTCGACTACATGGATATTACTGTTTCAACAAATGGAACCGATTGGGACCAGGCAAACAAGCATTAAAATTGACTATATTACGTATTTTGGTAAAATATTAAGTGTCCCGGTTGGACACTTATTTTTTAATAAAGGGCTATATGACACGAGATAGTAAAGAACAAGTGACTCAAAAAAGAAAGAAAAACGCCAAGATATTGACTGGTTCAATTATTTTTTTGGCTTTTCTTTTTGGTTGGGCACTTGGACACTTAGACACTCAAAGGCAAACAAAAGGCTACATTCCAGGAATTGAGGCTACTGGTAGCAACCGCCCTGATTTTAGTCTCTTTTGGAGTGCATGGGACCAGATAACTCAAAATTATGACGGTAACCTAGACTACAACAAGTTAATATATGGTGCTATTGATGGCATGGTCAAGTCAATTGGTGATCCATACACAATGTTTCTAACTCCTGATCAATCAAAACAATTTGACCAAGATTTGGAAGGCTCGGTCACGGGCATCGGAGCGGAGGTTGGGATCAAAGACGGCCGAGCAGTGATTATCGCCCCGATATCTGATTCTCCGGCCCAGAAAGCTGGTATCAAGCCACAAGACCTAATCATGAAAATTGGCGATACGGACACAAAGGGGCTAGATCTAAATACAGCTGTATCAAAAATCAGGGGTGAGGCTGGCACAAAGGTAAAGCTCGTAATACAAAGAGGGGGTAAGACCCTAAATTTTGAGATAACCCGAGCCAAGATCGAGATTAAAAGCGTTCGTTGGGAAATCAAAGATAACAATATTGGATATATTGAAATATCAAGGTTTGATAGTAAAACTTCAGAGTTAATCAAAGAAGCCGCCACAGAGCTAAAAGAGAAGGGGGTCAAGGCAGTTGTTCTAGATTTGCGCAATAATCCCGGTGGATATTTAGACGCCGCTGTTGATGTCTCAAGCCAATTTGTCAAAAATGGAACAGTTGTCACCGAGAAAAGAACTGTCGGCAAAGAGAAAAAAGAGGAATATCATGCAAGTGGCAATGGCAAGCTGACTGATTCAAATATTCCAATGGTCGTATTGGTAAATGAAGGCTCCGCTTCCGCCTCAGAGATTGTTGCAGGCGCATTACAAGATCAGAAAAGAGCCATCTTGGTTGGCGAGAAAACCTTCGGCAAGGGCTCTGTACAATCTGTTGAATCACTAGGCCAGGGCGCCACCCTCCATGTCACCATTGCTCATTGGTATACCCCAAACGGCAAGAATATTAACAAAGAAGGCCTAGCTCCTGATATTGAAGTGAAAGTAACTGAAGATGATGCAAATAGCAACCGTGACCCACAATTACAAAAATCAATTGATTACCTGAAAAGCAAGATTAAATAGAAAGGATATTATGAAAGTATTATTTTTACAGAATCTGGAACACCACCAAGTCGGTGATATCAAGGACGTCCCAGATGGATATGCTAGAAACTATCTATTGCCAAAAGAGATAGCTATCCCGGCTACGGACGAAGCGATCAAGAAAATGGAGGCCAAGATATCTAAGCTCAAGGAAGAAGAGTCAAAAATAGCCAGCAAGCTAGAGGCAACCGTAGCAATGATTGAAGCTAAAACATATAAGATTGACGCTCAAGCTGGCGAAGAAGACAAGTTATTTGGTGCAGTCACCAATAGTGATCTGGCTGAGGTTCTGGCAAAAGATAAGATCGTGATTGATAAGCATGAAATTGAGATATTGGAGCCAATCCATTCCCTGGGTGAGCACGAAGCTCTCGTGAAGCTTGGACACGGCGTCCACGCAACAATGAAAATACAGGTTAATCGTAGCAAATAATAGATCAAACTAAAAACCGCTCAATCGATATGAGCGGTTTTTTTAATACAAGTCCTATAATATCTTACTGGATAAGAGGTTCCACGTTTACAATTGTTTTTCTTTTCTTCTGTCCAGTAAATTTCGTCAATCTTTTTTCTGTATATTTTATAAAGCCAGCAATCTGAGCATAGATTGTGTCATCTTTGCCAACTTTGACATTCAAACCTGGTTCCCATTTTGCACCTCTTTGGCGGACTATAATGTCTCCCGCTTTCGCAACTTGGCCGCCATAAAGCTTGACGCCTAGTCTCTGGGCATTTGAGTCGCGACCATTCTTTGAGGAGCCGCCTGCTTTTGTGTGGGACATAACTTTCTCCTAAAACAGTAATTATTATATGAAATTTATGCTTGTTCGTCAATATTAATTTCCAATTGCACTTTTGTCAGAATAATTCTCAGCCGGTAGGCTTGATCTGACTAAGCCAATCTGTTTATTGTTGTCTTAATATAATATAGAATGATTTAATGGGAATAAAATCATTAGTCTTGGTTTTAAATGACATCAGAAGTACTCTGAATGTAGGTGCAATTATGCGCACAGGAGACGGTGTTGGTGTAGAAAAAATCTATTTATGCGGAATAACAGCAACGCCCAAACACCCAAAGGTTATCAAAACCGCTTTAGGTGCAGAGAATTTCGTTAAGTGGGAATATCGTAAAAATATTACCGTTTTGCTGAAAAAGTTAAAGAAAGAAGAGTATCAGTGTGTCTCTCTTGAGATAGACGAAAAATCAATTAATATTTGGGACGCTCATTTTGGCGACAAGGTTGCTCTGATAGTTGGGAATGAAATCACCGGCATAGATAGTAAAATAATCGAGCAATCCGATCTTGCGATACACATCCCGATGTTTGGGGAAAAAGAATCCTTGAATGTAGCGACAGCAACAGGGATAGCAACCTACGAGATTAAGAGGTCTTTAAATGTTGTTGCTTAGTTAGTATAATAATAGTACGATTTATTTAATAAAAATGACTTGAAAGGAGGTGAGTAAAATGGCAGAAGAAGAGAAAAAAGAAGAAGTTAAGGAAGCTCCTAAGGCTTCTGGGAAAGAACCAAATATTGGCATGGCTGTAATTGCTTATTTTATTTTCTTTATCCCTCTACTAACGGATTCCAAAAACGATCCTTTTGTAAAATTCCACGTAAAACAAAGTATCGTGGTACTATTAGCAGCAATCATCGTTTCGGTAATTGGGGGAATAATTCCTTTCCTAGGTTGGTTCCTAATCCTACCTTTCGGTAGCTTACTAGTCTTTGTTTTGTGGTTGATGGGCGTCATCAATGCAGCTCAAGGAAAGAAAAAAGCTGTACCTATGATTGGTCAGTTTGGTGAAAAGTTCAATTTCTAAGTAACTTTAGTAATCTAGATTATTATTAAAACCACTCTAATTTAGAGTGGTTTTAATTTATCAGAATTTGGCTATGTGTTATGATTTGATTATGAGATTAGGAATACATGTTTCAACTTCTGGAGGCATTGATAAGGCCGTCGATCGTGCATTAGAAATCGGCTGTAATACTTTTCAGATTTTTGTCTCTAACCCCAGAGGCTGGAAGCCAACTACACAAAAGGGGAATGGGCTTCAGCTATTTAAAGCAAAATACAATAAAGCCAAAATGTCTGGTGCTGTTAGCCACAGCATCTATTTAATCAATCTGGCTTCACCGAAGGAAGAGCTCCGCGAGCTGTCAATGGAATCTCTTAAATCTGCCCTATTAAACACTCAACAGCTTGGACTAGATGGCCTGGTGACGCATATTGGGTCTCATCAAGGGGACGGCTTGGATGTGGGGCTAGAGAGAGTCTGCGAATCTCTAGAACAGATATTAAATGAAGGTGGAGCAGATGCGAATCTATTTTTAGAGAATACGGCTGGCGCAGGCAATTTGGTTGGGAAAAATTTTGAAGAGATGGGACGAATCTTCAAACGGATTAAATCCAAGAATCTTGGTATCTGTCTAGACACAGCCCATGCTTTTGAATATGGCTATAGTTTACACACAAAAGATGGTCTAGATAGTCTTGTAAAAGAGATTGACCAGCTGGTTGGCCTAGAAAAACTTCGAGTAATTCATTTAAATGATTCCATGACTAATCTGTCCAGTAACCGCGACCGGCACGAAGAATTTGGCGAAGGTTTTATTGGACAGGAAGCGATGATTCGAATAATTAATCACCCAGATTTAAAAAATATTCCATTTATTATGGAAACTCCCAAGCTTAAAACTGGTGAAGCAGGAAAAGAATTTATTGATGAGATAAAATCTTATGCCAGATAAAATTCTTTATCAAAAAGAACCGCTTTATCCTAAGCTTTTGTGGCAAAGACCTGTTCATTATTACAAACCAGAAGCGGGCATGATTCTAGTTATAGCGGGATCAAGAAATAGTCCTGGATTGGCTATATTGACCTGTGAAGCGGTCTTTAGAAGTGGGACGGGCACTTTAATGCTTGGCTTCCCGGAAAGTCTAAAGGATGTATACAAAAAAATATTGCCTGACTCCATGGCGTTACCTCTTTTGGAAACTCCTAGTCATACGCTTTCTCAGAAGTCAGAAGATGAATTAGCGTCACAAGCAAAAGCATGTGATGCTGTCATAATCGGCCCCGGCCTATCGCAAAATTCAGAAACTATCCAGCTAATATGGAGACTCATTTTTGCTATAGATAAGCCCATTCTACTTGATGACGACGGAGTCTCCGCCCTAATAACTGGTATTGAGGTCCTAAAGAGCAGAAACGGAAATGATTTTTTATTGGATTATTTTCATAAAAAAGTGGGGATATTAGTATTGTCTCTTGACTCTGGTGATGCCTATAGAATTCTCCAGTTGTTAAAGCCTGTTGAACTTGAGGATATTAAAGTGACTCTTGATTATGTCCGTGCTCACAAAAAAGAAATTGCTCCAATGCTCGCAAAATATTTAGATAGCTATCTGATATTAAAAGGTTTTGAGATTATTATTTGTAGTCCTGGCGGAAAATTAGTAATCAACCAGACAATTGGTACAGAGTCAATCCAGAACGCTAAAGGAGTTTTATCAGGAATAGTTGGCTCTTTTATTAGCCAAAACCCCACACAACTTTTTGAGGCGTGCTGTACTGGAGTCTATTTATATAGTCTTGCAAATCAAATCGCTTATGATGAGACGAATAAAACGATGCTAGAGCCCTCAGATATTATTAGGTTTCTGCCCAATGCTATCAAGCATGCTGAAAATATTATTTGATTATTTAATTTTGGTGCCGGTGATCGGACTCGAACCGATATGAAGTTGCCTTCACGGGATTTTGAGTCCCGCGTGTATACCAATTCCACCACACCGGCAGAAACAAACCTGAAAGTAATGAGTTACATTAGATTTAAAATATGCCCTGATATTCTACCTCAGATTTAGCTTTTTATCAATTTTTTGTTATCATTAAACTATGCACAATGAACCAACAATTGCGGATCTTGAGAAATTGATAGAGGCTTTTAGGGCTCAAGGGGGAAGTAATGCCGAGCTCTCCATAATCATGCAAGAGATTATGAATGATGTTCTACCACAAAAAGAAAGGGAGCTATCATCTGTTTTCAGCAATATCGATCATCCATCTATTGCCAAGGTAAAGGATTTTAAAAAAACAGAGATCCACCCCTTTAAGGACTTTGTTGCCACCACATGGAAAAAGAGAAAGGTAAAATACTCAGTTCTGTTTATATCCATTTTTATCTTAATATTTATAATTCTGAATTTGCCGATGTTTATTGCTCGAATTCAGCCTATTGAGACGCCAAAACAATATGAGATGGTCAAGGAAGTTGTGACCCCAGAAACCGAGAAAAGCGCACCCTTAGATCCAGGAGAAGTGGTGCCGAGCGGAAGCTATCTCGTTATCCCAAAGATAGGAATTAATGTTCCTATAATATATTCTAATTCGCTAGATGAGAAATCGGTCCAAAACGACTTACAAAGCGGTGTTGCCCATTATTCGACCACAGCCAATCCAGGTGAACCAGGAAATGGATTTATCACTGGTCATAGCTCAAACTACTGGTGGAACCCTGGCAAATTTAACTATGTTTTTGCAAACCTTGATAGGGTCGGTGTAGGTGATCAAGTGATAATTTATTACCAGGGAAATAAATTTGTGTATCAAGCAACCGAGAAAAAGGTTGTCAATCCCTCCGACTTAAGCGTATTGCAGCAGGGCGAAACTCCAACATTAACTTTGATGACTTGCACGCCCCCGGGCACTAGTTGGCAAAGACTAATCATAAAATTTGATCAAATCTCACCTTTATACAAAAAACCCGTTATAGTAGAAAAAATTAGAGAGATTCCGAGTCTTACTGAGCTACCAAAAACCAATTCAAATATTTTCCTAGATTGGATTGCGGGACTGTTTAACTTTTAGAATTTAATATCTGTCTGGAAAAAGGTTTGCTTTTCATTTACTTTATTAGAAAAAATAAATGAAGTGATATTGACCAAAAATTCATTTGCAGTATTTTGAGCAATTTCTGTTTGATTTGAACCATCAATTTCAAGGACGACAATACTGTCTCCGATTTTGCCCCAAAGATGAAATTCGTCGTTGTACCAATCTAGCTTAGTTATGGGCTTCTCTAGGACAATCTCTGTGTCGACAATTTTCTCCCAGTCATAAATAAATATTTTCTTGTCAGTCTGGTAAGCCAGTTTAATCCCTTTTTTTGACCAAGCCATATCTTTAATGTTACTTCCCAATTTTATGGGTGTGGTTTTACCATTAGTCTTAGAATATGACAATAGATTACCAGTATCAGTGATTAGAAGGGCCAGGATGCCTCTTTGCCTCGATTGTGAAAATTTATACTTTGTACCTTTGGGCACAGCACTATCTATTACTATTTGATTACTACCATCAATATTCATTTTCCCTAACAAATACTCATTTTGCAGCTCTTGTACATAATAAATTTTATTATCTTGCCCGACATCAAAATCGATTATTTTTGCACTTAAATCTTTGACCTGAATCTGGTTTAAGCTATTTGTCGTTAACAGAGAAAGAGTCTGATTGTTTATGCCCACCATTTCATTTTGATTTGTAGGATTCCATATTAATTGATCGTATTGAAGGCCAGCCTTGCTAACCCTGGTGAAAGTATTAGATTCTTTCCCGGAGAAACTTTCGATAAACCAGTCGTTCTTATCAGCTTCCTTAAATTTAACTAAAAGTTTACTTTTGTTTGCATTTATTTCTGCACTTATTAAATCAGGGTTTTGGGGCAGATCTAGAATGGTCTGGTTTATGGGGGGCCAAATAGTCGTCTTTGTCTTGCTGGATGGTTCATAGATAAAAAACTCAGTAATACTTCCAGCTATTTTTTTGTAAAGTAAGATTCTGCCATCAGAGCTACTAGAGATAAATTGGCTTTCTGCTAGCTCGCTGATAGGTTTTTTTTCTAAATTGAGAGGGAAAAGAAGGACGTAGTCTAGCCATGTAACTAGGTCTGGCTTGACTGTTATTTTTTTTTGCCAAGTTCGATAGCCAGGTTTTTTTATGATTACATCGTGGAAACCTGGCAAAACGCCAGATAATCTAACTGACAGCAAGGAAAGTCCTTTGTTTTGACCTCTATATTTGCCGTCTAGGAATATCTCTGCTTTTTGTGGTCTGGTCGTAACAATAACCATGCCGGTTTTTTGAAACTTAATTTTCCAGTGACGGATCGAGGGCTTGTACCCATTTGCAAGAGTTATGACCAAAATTACGATAGCTACAAAAAAAATACCGACAATCGGATAAACTACAAAACGAAGAAATTTCGATGGTTTGACATGTTTTTTACTCATGTGTTGATATTATATACTAATTAATTGGCTTTGTTAATTTTAGAATGTTAGAATTAATAACATGGCAAAATTAGTAATCAATGGCCCCACAAAACTATCAGGCGAGATAAGCGTTTGCGGTTCAAAAAATGCCGCACTTAAGATTATTCCTGCGTCAATACTTTCAAAAGAAACCATCACCATCAATAATCTGCCCGATATTGAGGACATAAGTCGCTCCTTAGAATTAATCGAATATCTGGGAGCCAAGGTGAGTCGATCTGGTAGTGTTTGTAAAATTAATACTGAGAATATAACTAAAGTCGATATACCACCAAACATAGCTAATAAAATCCGTGCCTCTATTATGTTTGTAGGACCTTTGCTAGCACGGTTTGGTGAGGTTTACTTTCCTCATCCAGGTGGTTGTGTGATTGGTGCCGGCATCCGACCCATTGATTTTTTTATTGAAGGGTTTGCCAAGATGGGCACGGTTACAGAGATAAAGGATGGGATGTACCGCCTAACAGCGAAGAAACTAAGCGGTTGCGAATATTTCTTTGCTAAACCAAGCGTAACTGGTACAGAAAGTTTAATGATGACTGCAACTCTTTCCTTTGGCATTACAACTCTAAAAAACTGTGCCATGGAGCCGGAGATTAAAGCTTTGGCAGAATATTTAGTTCAGCAGGGTGCAAAGATAGAAGGGGCAGGCACTCCAACAATCTGCATTAGAGGAGTTGACACTATCCACGCTGATAATTTTGACATTATTCCTGATCGTATTGAAACGGGTACATTTGCGATTATGGCCGCGGCAACAAAATCACAATTAATAATAAAAAAATGTATTCCCGAACATATCGAGTCTTTGCTCAGTATTTTCCAACGAATTGGAATCGATTTTGACCAAGGAAGTGATTTTATAAAGATTAAGCCCACCAAGAAGTTTCTACCCTATAATATTATGACCCATGAATATCCTGGTTTTCCAACAGATCTGCAGTCTCCATTCACTGTTCTAATGACCCAGGCCGAAGGCACATCCCTAATTCATGAGACTATTTATGATAGACGACTCCTTTTTACCGACATGCTCACTCAGATGGGTGCTGATATAACGATGTGTGACCCACATCGCGTCGTTGTTTACGGCCCAACGAAGCTGTACGGTCGCAAACTCACTTCTCCGGATCTTCGCGCAGGGATAGCTATGATTATAGCGGCCTTGGTTGCAAAGGGAGAAACTGAGATTGATAATATATACCAAATAGATCGAGGTTATGAGTCCATCGACAAGCGCCTATCGCCTTGTGGAGCTAAAGTTCGTAGAACCAAGGACTAATAAGATTGCTACTATAGCTCATTTTTGTTAAAATTACTTAGATGTTAGCCAAAA
>JBAXEY010000027.1:0-10458 GCA_037140175.1 bacterium
CAACTTTTTCATGCTCAACTAAGCACGAATTTACCCCACTAAAGGTTAGGGAGCCCCTTTTTATATAGAAAAAACGCGCTCTTCCTGGGGCTTGAACCCAAGAAAACCGCGCTTGCTTGTCAGAGCTTAACTCTGACATTTGTAGTAGTTGTCTATAAAGGGGATATCTGAGCTTTCCGCCCCGCCTTTCATGATCCACCTCAGGATGAGGATCGCCATGCTAGCGGCGGCAATAATGCCGATGGGCAGAACAATCCAAGGTTTCTTCAACATTGCAAACCTTTCATCGCGCTGACATGCTATTTATTTGGAAGCTGCCAGGGCAGTGCAAAGCTCATCCCAGGAGCCGCTTTCGTGATCCCTCGATTGAGCTCAGCTACAGCTGAAGTGTACTCACTTAGTGAAACACGTCCCTGCCAGCCAGAGTTTTCGAAATACCACTCCAGCCTGAAATATGGACCTACCTTGATTATCATTGTTGGGCCGTCAACTAAAGAAATTACGGCCGGCGGCATTTTGGAGTGTGTGTTTTTCACGCAATCACCTCAGACTTAGAATTATGGCAACGGTAAGCAGAATTGCAACTGTCGCCTGCCAGCCTATCTCTAACAGCGTTTCTCGGGTAAATATCTTTCTCATGACAACCTCTCATTCGTCGTAGCGCAGGCAATCCAGGGCGATGGTGTCACCATTTTCCCTGATAATTAGCGTACAGCCCTTGGGGATTATTTCCCCACAGCCGCACTCACACTTGGTCGCGCCATCAGCTTCGATCAAACCGCTATCGCGCTGTCTTTGTGGACCAAGCATCTCAGGATGGAGACCCATTATTTCCTCCTTCATATACAACATATTCTTCAAGGTTCTTGCTTACTGCACCGCACTACTATATAACATTTTTATCTTTTTAGCAATAATTAAATAAGCCCCTTGTTTTGGGGCTTATTTGCAATCGGAAATATTTAGTTTTCTTAGTAGTCCATTCCTCCTGGCATTCCACCTGGCATAGGCGGTGCTTCTTTCTCTGGTATATCCGCAACAACCGCTTCGGTTGTAAGTAACATTGCGGCTGCTGAAGCGGCTGTTTAAAAACAGGCTGCTTATTATACCGTCTTTACTTCTTTCTCGAAATTATATTTACTATATACCTTCTGTGCTATGATTCGAGTAATGAAAAAGGGATTTACTTTGGTTGAAGTAGCGGTTGTCATGGCCATAATTGCCGTATTGTCTTTATTAATAATCGGCGCAATTACTTTGGTACGTAATGCTTCGGCAGAAACTAGACATAGAGCCAATGCTACATCCGTTCAGATAAGCTATGAGTGGGCATATTCCAGAGAGAGGAGTTACCCACATACGTCTGGTAACGAAAGCTTCAACGCCCCGGGTATAGGCGACTCTATAACACCTTCTCCAGAATGTGATGGAAAAGATATTGTTATTAGTGGCTTAAGTCGTTCAGTAGACGGTGGAGGCTGTGTGCTTTTTTTAGACCAGATGGCTTTACTTTATATGTAGCTAATTATAATTGCACGGCTATTATCGAAACAATAGTTAGATAAAAGACCCCTGATTAAGAGGTCTTTTAAGATGCAAATACTTAGTACCCCATACCACCCGGCATCGGTGGTTCTGGCTTTTCCGCTTCCGGAATATCAGCGACTACCGCCTCGGTCGTAAGCAACATTGCGGCCGCTGAAGCGGCATTTTGTAGCGCGCTTCGGGTTACTTTGGCTGGGTCTATAATGCCAGCTTTGAGCATGTCTTTGTACTCCCCTTTGGCAAAGTCATAGCCGAATGAATAGCTATCTTCTTTCCTGATAGTATCAATCACGACATCAGCCTTCTCGCCAGCGTTGGCTGCAATTTGTTTGAGTGGTGACTCAAGTGACTTTAGGACAATCTCAACGCCGACTTGTTCTTCTTTGTCCAGCTTCAGGTTGGCTAAAACCTTACCTGCTCTGATCAGGGCAACTCCACCACCAGGAACTATGCCTTCCTCTACTGCCGCTCGCGTCGCTGCTAGAGCATCTTCGACTCGGTGTTGTTTTTCTTTCTGCTCAACCTCTGTGGCCGCCCCGATCTTCAATACTGCGACACCACCTGCTAGTTTGGCTAGCCGTTCTTGTAGTTTTTCTTTGTCCCAATCTGAGGTTGTTTTATCTATTTCTGTTCTGATCTCCTTGATTCTATCCTCTACGGCTGATTTTTGACCAGCACCTTCGACTATGGTTGTATTGTCCTTGTCGGCAATTACCTTCCGAGCTGTGCCTAGCATCTCCATCTCTGTTTCTTCTAGTTTCAATCCTAGTTCCTCTGTAATAACCTGACCACCAGTTAGAATAGCGATGTCTTGGAGCATTTCCTTGCGTCTATCCCCAAACCCTGGTGCCTTGACGGCTAGAGTATTAAATATACCTCTTAGTTTATTAACAACCAAGGTGGCCAAAGCTTCGCCTTCAACTTCATCGGCGATAATAACTAGATCCTTTTTGCCAGCATTGGCCATTTTCTCTAGTAACGGCAATATCTCTGCAATGGCGCTGATTTTTTTATCTGTAATTAGGATTGAAGGATGCTCGTAGATCGCCTCCATTCGCCCCGTATCAGTAACCATATATGGAGCGATGTAGCCTTTGTCAAACTGCATGCCCTCAACTACTTCTTTTTCAATCCCGAGGGTCTGTGATTCCTCGACGGTAATAACGCCATCTTTGCCAACGGTATCCATCGCCTCAGCGATCATCTGACCAATTTCTTCGTCGGCGGCCGAAATGGCGGCCACACTAGCAATGTCAGAAGAATTTTTGACATCTTTTTTAACTTTCTTTAATTCTTCAACAACTGCGGCGGTGGCCTTCTCTATCCCGCGGCGAATTGCCATTGGATTAGCCCCGGCCGTTACGTTTTTGATGCCTTCCTCGATCATCGCCTGGGCAATGACGGTCGCTGTAGTGGTCCCGTCTCCGGCAACATCATTAGTTTTTGAAGCCACATCTTTGATAACTTGAGCTCCAACGTTCTCTATTACTGCCTGAGCTTTCTTTTTTGGATCATCGCTAATGGTTCCTATTTCGATCTCTTTGGCAATCGTGACGCCGTCATTGGTAATGACGGGTGATCCATATTTTTTATCCAAAACAACGTTTCGACCCTTGGGCCCTAGGGTTGTTTTAACGGTGTTCGCCAAAATGTCGACACCTCTTTTTAGGGAGATTCTTGCTTCTTCTCCGCTTAATATTTGTTTAGCCATATCTACTCCTTTCAGTCGCTCGCTATTTGATAGTTATCATTAGCAAAAGCAACTCTTTTGTATTAAATAATTATTCCACTATCGCTAGGATATCTTCTTCGCTGATGATCAAATATTCAGTCCCGTCTATTTTGACCTCTTGGGGAGAGTACTTAGAATAAAGAACCTTATTGCCGATCTTGACTGTCATGGCTATGTTTCTACCATCTTTGACTTTGCCAGGACCAACGGCAACAACTTCACCTTGGGCGGGTTTTTCTTTGGCTGTGTCGGGGATAACGATTCCGCTCGCGGTCTTTTGTTCGGCTTCCAAAGCCTTGATTACTACTTTGTCTGATAGTGGTTTGATTTTCATCCTGCCTCCTTCTTTTAACTTTATTTATTAATTATTAGCACTCACTATTATAGAGTGCTAATACATATTAGTCAAGATATTATAATCTGTCAATATCTACTTTTTTTGTGTTAAAATTCAACCATGAGCAAATGGGAAAAAGTTAGTTCCAAAGAGGTTTTTAAGAATGAATGGATTTCTCTGGATCTCGATGAAGTTATCAGACCAGATGGTAAATCAGGACAATATTCAGTCGTAAACAGTAGTGAGGTGGTATCAATTGTTGCTTTTAAAGATAAAGCCGAGATATATTTAGTTCGTTTACACAGATATCCATTTCTATCATATTCCTGGGAGATAGTAAAAGGGCGGACTGACGGTGAAGATCCGAGAGCGGCTGCAGCACGTGAGCTCCAAGAAGAAACTGGCTTTGTCGCAAACAGCCTTACTGAGATTGGTTACTTTCACCCCCTAAATGGCCTGGTAAGGGAAACCACCTATACCTACATAGCCAGAGACTTAACCCAAACCGATACAAATGATCAGGAGGAGGAAGGAATTACAGAGGTAAAGGCTTTCACTTTAAAAGAAATCGAGAAAATGATAAAGAAAAATGAAATATTAGACGGTCAGACTATATCAGCGCTATATAAAGTAAAAATATATTTGGAGAATAATCATGAGTAGGAAAAAAGTTTTTTCTGGCATCCAACCAACCGGTAATCTGCACCTTGGTAATTATCTCGGAGCTATCCTTAATTGGGTCCGAAACCAAGATGAAAAAGAAAATATTTTTTGTATTGTTGATTTGCATGCCATCACGCTACCTCAAGAACAAGCAGATCTACAAAAGAGAATCATTGAGACTGCCAAAATCTATCTAGCTGCTGGAATTGATCCTCAAAAGTCCTCAATTTTTGTCCAGTCTTCCCTCCCTGAACATTCTGAGCTAGCCTGGATATTGAACAATTTTACCTATTTTGGTGAGATGAATCGAATGACACAATTCAAGGATAAAGCTAACAATAAAGATAACGTCACTGTCGGTCTCTTTGACTACCCAGTCCTTATGGCTGCCGATATTTTATTATATGATACTGATGAAGTACCAGTCGGAGACGACCAAAAACAGCACGTAGAGATTTGTCGTGACATCGCCGAGAGATTTAACAAGCGATACAAGAAAAATATATTTGTTATTCCAAAGCCGGTAATCGAAAAGGAATCCGCTCGAATCATGAGCCTCTTGGACCCAAATTCAAAGATGTCAAAGTCTGATGAGAATGATGGAAGTCGAATTAATCTTACCGATACTTCAGATGTCATCAGAAAAAAATTCGCTAGGGCTGTTACTGATTCTGGCTCAGAGATTAAGTTTGACGTTGCTAACAAGCCAGGAATTTCTAACTTGCTAAATATTTTATCTAGCATCACCCAAAAACCGATCAGCGAACTAGAGAAAGAATATTCAAACAAGAATTACGGTCAATTCAAAACTGCTGTTGCCGAGACTGTTATTGAGTTACTTGAACCAATTCAGCAAAAAATTAAAGGCCTAGATGACCAGGCAGTAATTACAATTCTAAAAGAAGGGTCTAATAAGGTTGGTCCGATTGCTCAAAAGACCTTGTCGAAAGTAAAAAAGACGGTCGGCTTAGGCATATAAATATATTCGTCTAATTTGTAAAGAGTTGGGGGCAGTTCGACGTATGTCGAACTGCCCCATATTTTTGAAGCTGTTAATCCCGTGGGATGTTGAAAACACGCTCGAGATGAAGGTGCTCTTCCTCCAGCCCAGCCTGGTAACAGTGTTTGCAGAGATAAAATGTTTGTTCCTGTTTTTGGTACTGGAGCTGTCTCCTCAGCCTCGCTCCACAAAGTACCTGGGGCTTCGTATACCAACCATGGCTAAGAGGCCGGGCCCTCTCGATCTCGATCTCTTTCTTGCAAGAACAACACATATATTTTTGAGGAGTCTCGTTACATTCCAGAATCTTAGTACCATGCTTGAATTCCCATACCTGGTCAGACATTTACCCACCTCCTGTGAGTATATTGTGGCTTCTAAAAACCACCTCGCTTTGAAATGGTTTTTCGGGGAAATTATAGCAAATTAATAGCTTTTTACAAGCTAAATTCCACAATATTTCTCTAGAGTAGTAGCATTAAGAATCTTTTGACCTGAATAAATATTGCCATATAATGAGTATTTGACTATAATCTGATCGCCTTTTTTGGCATCTTTTTTGTAGGTCGCATCATCCACAGTCACCAGACTAGTGCTCTGGGTTTTGATCCACTCCGCAAGTGAAGTGTAGACGACTTCTTTGCCGCCTCCGTTTGTGGCTGTTATTTCCTGGCACTTTTTACCCGCTTGTCCTGTCACTCCATTTATTAGAAATCTATAGACGAAGATTAGAGCAAAGATAATTGCGGCCAAAATCGCTATTCTGATACTCCATTTGATAATTTTTTTTATAATTTTAAACAGCTAGCCCTCGATAATCTTTGTCAGTTCTTCTACTTTTTGTGTCACTAGTTCCTTAGTTTTAGCCTCAAGGTTTAGTCTCATCAGCGGCTCTGTGTTTGAGCCTCGAACATTGAAACGCCAGTCTGCGTAAGTGACTGAGATGCCATCTATCTCCCCAATCATGGCATCAGAATATTTTTCCTTTATTTCTGCTATTTTTGACTCCACATCAGAGACTGTAAAGTTTTTTTCCTTTGAACTCGGATACTTTAACCTTAGGGGCTTTACGAGCTCTGACAATTGCTTGCCGCTTTCACAGAGTTTCTGCAAGACCAAAAGAAATGGAATCATTCCGTTGTCACAATAATAAAAATCTTTAAAGAAGAAATGCCCGGAGGTTTCTCCACCAAAAATTGCGTCCTCCTTTTTCATTCTCTCTTTGATAAAGACATTCCCCGCTTTGTTGACTAAGGGAATCCCGCCTTCTTCACGCACGATAGACTGAGTCGCCCATATCAATCTCGGATCATGAACGATTTTTCCCCCAGGATATTTATCCAGCATAATCTGAGACAAGAGCACTATCGTATAATAACAATCAACAAAGGCTCCTGTTTCGTCAAAGAAAAAACAACGATCAGCATCCGCATCCCAAGCCACTCCAAAGTCAGCTCCAGTTTTTTTAATTAATTCCGTCGTTTCCCTGCGATTATCTTCTTGCATCGGATCGGGCCGTCCCTTTGGAAAAGTACCGTCTTCCTCAAAGTTAATTTTGACCAACTCTAAGCCTAGCTCTCCCGCTAATCTTTCTACAACTTTGCCAGCCGCTCCAAAATTTGGATTTACGACAATCTTCTTGCCCGTAATTAACCCTTTGTCGACGAAAGTAAGTAGTTTTGCAATATAGTCATCCATAATATCTAATTCTGAGATTACTCCTGGTTTTTCGACTTCGTTGAAGTTATTTTTGCTTGCCAAATCTCGAATATCGGCCAGGCCGGTATCCATCGAGATTGGTTTGGCTTGCTCTCTAACCATCTTCAATCCATTGTATTCAGCTGGATTGTGAGAGGCCGTAATCGCTATCCCCCCATCAAGCTCATAGTTTGCTACCGCGAAAAACAACATATCAGTCGTAATTGTGCCGATGTCTACAACGTCCACCCCAGCTCCTATCAGTGCTTCTCTAGACGCTCCTAAGAGGCTTTCTCCGCTCGTGCGGACATCTCTCCCAATTGCAACCTTTCCCGGCTTGATAAAGGCTACATAGGCTTTGGCAATTTGTGAAACGGTCGCCTCATCTATTTCTGTCGGATAGACTCCCCGGATGTCATAAGCTCTAAAAATATCTTTGTTCATAATCACATTCTAACTAATAATCGATTACTCTGGAATATCTAAATATATGTTGAATTACCTGGAAATGAAAAACCCGCCTATTTTAGGCGGGTTTTTCTATCTTTTTTTTTGTTTAGCTTATTGGTAAGAGGACAGTCACTTTTGTCCCCTGATTTTGGTGTGATTGGATCGAAATATCCCCACCAATATAATTTGCGACTAGTTTTGCGATGTAGAGATTGGTTCCCATACCTTGATAATCGAATCTGAGGGTCGATGTTCCTCTAGAGAAAGGCTTGAAAAGGGCTTCCTGTGCCTTATCAGATATGCCAAGGCCCGTATCGGATATGATAATTTCTGATTTATTATTGTCGTGGTTGAAGTCAATTTTTATTGAACCACCCACTTTATTATATTCAATTGCATTGTCTAAAACGTTTCCTAGAATGAAAGCTAATTTACTTTTGTCAGTCGAGAGATTGATATCATCCCCATCGATCCTTATCTTGAGCTTCTTTTCTTCGATTTGTTCTTTTCTTTTATTAACTAGGTCCTCTGCCAAGTGGGCCAAACTGATATTTTTCGTATTAACACTCGTTTTCCCCGCCTCTACTAGGGCCATAAATTCAAACTTGGCGATCAACTTCTTTAGGCCACTTATGCCCGCTTTCGCTTCTTTGAGATATTTTTGATCAGAAATATTCTCGATAATACTTTCTAAGGAAGCCAATTCTACCTTTAAATCATCGGCAATTTTTCTCATAAAATTATTTCGCGCATTATCAACTGCAATCTGTTTATCTAGAATAATGGCAAAATTTAGTCGATTGGTTTTTTCGATTTGCTTCTTCCTAAAATAAATAAACAAGACTTGAGCGATAATAACAAAAACCAAAGCTTCACAAATATAGTTGATGAAATTTATCTCGATCCCAGCGACTGTCACAAATAAGTAATTTGCAAAAGCCGCCACTGCGGCAATAAATAGAATCGGTAGCCACAAGTAGATAGACCCGAAGACTTTGGCCTTTTCTCCTCTGACATTGGTGTTATTAATATTTTTCAAAAAGATGTTTTCGCTTATTTGCTTAAATATTTCTTCAACTTTAGCTGATAGATTATTTAAGGCCTCTTTTAATAATTTTGAAACGTTTTCTGGTACCTTAGTCAGAGACATGAACAGATCAGTGCCAGAAACAATAATTGTCATTGGTGTCCGCAAGTAGTGGGCGGAGAGCATCAAAAAACTCTCCTTTTGATCGGCAATATTTTTATCTAGCTCGATTAGTTTTACCAACTTTTGCGCTTGGTCTGCCTCACGCTTGGCTTGATATATAAAGATTAGGACCATTAAGGCTAGCAGAATAAAGAGTAAGTATGGGAAGGTATAAGCAACGGGTGGAGGCGTTTTTTCTACAACTTTGATTATCCCTTCACTTATGCCTGATAAGACCTTCTCTGTTCCAGAAACAGCGTTGCTGGCAATTAGAACAAAAGCACCAAGAGGCTTTGTTACATTGTTTACCACTGTCTGAACAAGAGTCTCGTCATCGCCAGCCTTCTCATTATTACCCTTAGTTGATTGATATTGAGCAACAATTGTTATGTTTTTATCTATATTCTCGATTGTACATCTTGCTTGTCCGTCCTCGATAACACAAATACTATTTATGACCGTCTCTCCATTAAGGAAAATGTCAGATATTCGATAGTCACTGTCGGGCGTGACCGTAAATGAATATCTCGAATTATAGTCTACGGTTTGCGTCCCATCGGGAGAAAGTTCGCCGTGGCTATTACTTTTCATTTTTATCGTAAACTGACGGACAAAGACTGCTTCGATGGTGTGATCCGTGGTTACATTGGTAAAGGTATAGCTATCGACTGGACCGACTGAAATCCCGTCTACTATTACATCAACCACCCTCGTATTATTGACGGCTACTATCTTAAAGGTCTGATTTTGTCCGTTTTCTAC
This sequence comes from bacterium, assembly GCA_037140175.1. Classification (GTDB taxonomy): domain Bacteria; phylum Patescibacteriota; class CPR2; order UBA1875; family CAIMLA01; genus CAIMLA01. The sequence continues at coordinate 9,377 of JBAXEY010000027.1, forward strand.
CGTTGTCGGATCAGATGGGGAGATATATCCATTTCCTCCATTATCGCCCTCCGGTTTTTGAGTTACTGCTGTGGCGGATATGGTGTGGCTGGTGATAGTGGGTATATCGGGTATATCAGAGACAAAGGTAACTAAAATTGAATGATTGTTGTTAATATTTGAGAAAGTATATGATAAGACGTTTCCGACTAAAGCTCCATCCACCTCAACTCTGTTGAGTTTGTATCCTGAATTAAACGAAATAATATAATTTTGACTTGAATCATAGTTAATGGTTCTAACTCCGCTTGGATTAATCGTCCCGCCCGCTCCAGCACTAGCCGAAATGATAAACGTCTCTATCGCAAAAGCAACCGAGATTGTTCGATTTCCTTGAATATCTATAAAGGTATAGGTAGTAATCGCCCCTTGAGATATAGAGTCAACGAGAACGTCGCTGATGTGATAGCCGAGATTTGGGGTGAAGTTGAAGGTTTTACCTGAACCATAATCAACGACTTGCGTGGTTGCGGGCGAGATTGAGCCATTCGCTCCAGACGATGGAGTGATGGTAAATGTATCAATAGTAAAGGATGCAACGATGGAGAGATTACTGGTTATATTAAGATCTGTTCGACTAGCAGTCATGAGGTTGTCACTCCATTTGACGAAATGATAGTTAGCGCTTGGCATCGCTGTGACAGTACTTCCATCAGATCCATAGTTTATAGTTTGGGGTGTAGTCCCACTGATAGATCCATTTCCCCCAGAAGTGTAGGTTAGGGTGAAGGTATTGATGGTGAAGTTGGCGACGACCGAGAGATTACTGGTTATATTAAGATCTGTTCGACTAGCAGTCATGAGGTTGTCACTCCATTTGACGAAATGATAGTTAGCGCTTGGCATCGCCGTGACTGTACTCCCATCAGATCCATAGTTTATGGTTTGCGGTGTAGCCCCGCTGATAGAACCATTGCCGCCAGAAGTGTAGGTTAGAGTAAAGGTTTCAATCGAAAAAACAACCGAGATGGTTCGATTTGCTTGAACGTCTATAAAGGTATAGGTAGTAATCGCCCCTTGAGATATAGAGTCAACGAGAACGT
>JBAXEY010000028.1:0-10300 GCA_037140175.1 bacterium
ATATATAGGTGCTATTATTTTAACGATAACCTCTTTTGTTTTGATATATTACTTTTATAAAAGCATTAATTTCACGTCTATAAAAAAAATTTACTTTATCATACCTATAATCTTTATTATTTTTAGCCTAGATCAATGGGAGAATATTGTTTTTTCTGATGGTGCCAGACTTATGCTTAATATGCTTGTATACATTCTATTATTTATACTTCTAAACAACTATTTATTAGGGAGGAAAAGAAAAAACCTTGTCATCCTTTTATCCGCAATAGTTTTGACATCAATATTAATAGGAACTGGTAATGTCTTAGCTGTAAATGGAACAATAATTATTTTAGTTATAATTGATATGTTTATTAACAAAAATACAAATTATAAAATTACTATTTCTATTATTGCTACGTCGTTTTTATCTGTATTATTATATTCAATTGGATTGAGGCAAGACTCTTTGGGCTTAAAAGACCAGCTCGCCAATATTTCCCATCACATATTTTACACAGGCAAATTCATCACATTAGCTTTTTCCGGGATGGCACTGGGAGTTGACTATACAATGATTAACAATGTGAACAAGGTGACAACTGGTCTTATCGGTTTAATAATAATAATTTTTATTCTGTGTATCTTATATATATATTTTAAGAAAGAAATGTATCGGAAAACCTATATTCCTTTAGCTTTGATTATATATTCAATCCTTATTATCGGTAGCATCTTACTAGCTAGACTAAATTATGCACAAGAATATGGTTTAAATTATGCAATGTCATCAAGATATCTAACTAGCACACACTATGCATTAATTGGGTTCATATGGATAGGTTTAATGTATATTGATAACAAAAAGAACAAAAAAGAAGTTATAAGAAAAACATTAATAGTTGAAGCAATCATTCTTGTTTTGCTAGCTCAAATTTTAACCAATTACCAAGAATGGAAAATAACTAAAGATAGAAAAGCGAACTTTGTTAAGCTACAAGAGATCGCACTTTCTGACAGAAGAGACGGAATTGAGCTAAGGCGATTTCAAACAAATATTGATTGGGTTATCAAAGGTTTGGAGATAATAAAAAAGAATAATCTAAACGTTTTTTACAAACAATAAACTATTTAAAGACAATTTTTCTCATTAACAAAAATGAAACGATTGCTACCGGAAAGACTAAGACCGCTCCTGCGATATAGTTACTGATATCAAATTGGTTAAATATCCAAAGGCCTACTACATTTAAGAAATACACGACCAAATATACACCAAAGAATTTCAAAATTAGTTTGTTGTCGTTGTTTTTGAATACTATCAAGCCAGTTGTTTTAAAATTAAAGAGGATTGCAATAAACGTGCCTAAAGTTATGGCAACAATATAATTGAGATGTAAGAAGATAAAAAAAGCAAAGAGGCCGTATCCGAATATTGTATTTAGCCCGCCAACAAAAAGGAACTTAATAAATCTTTTATCAATTTTGTTTATCAAAGTTGATTCTTTCCTTTTCTATGACAAGGGGTCTATCTTTGACCTGGGTATAAATCGCTCCAATATATTCACCCACAATACCTATAAAGAAAAGCTGAATTGATGAAAAAAAGAACAATCCGATAACCAGTGGCGCCACTCCAACATTAAAGCTATTCCAAAATATAAGTTTATATATTAAATATCCAACAGCAACCAGTAGACTTATGGTGGCGACACCGAACCCTATAAAGGTCGCCAAACGAAGAGGAACTTTTGAATGATTCACAAACCCTTGCATACCAACATCATATAGGGTATAAAAATTATTATTACTTTTGCCTTTTTCTCTTTTCGGTTGAGTATATTCAATTTCTTTTCTATTAAAGCCGTATTGGGCTACCAGTCCCCTAAAGTATGGATAGGGCTCGTCTATTTGCCTCAGGATGTCGATAAAGCTTTTATCATAAAGCCCAAAGCCAGTAAAATTCTTTATGTGCTCGGTCTCTGACATGCTTTTGATCATACGATAGTATAGCTTCCTCAGTGCAAACATTAGAGGATTTTCTTTGCTCTTGGGCTTAATTCCAATGACAATTTTGTAGCCCTGTTCCCAATATTCAAGAAACTTTATTATCATCCCGGGTGGATCCTGGAGGTCAGCAACCAAAGAAATCACAGCCTCCCCATTTGCCTGTAGCTGCCCGTAGTATGGTGATCGTAGGTGACCAAAGTTCTTGGCGTTTATGATAATTTTGACATTCTTGTCTTTATTCGCTAGTTCTTTTAGTTTTTTTACGGTATCATCGGTCGAATCGTTATCTATAAAAATATGTTCGTAGTCGTATTTGTTAATTTTCGCAAACACAGCTTTGACTTGTTTGTATACCTCTTTAACGTTTTCTTCTTCGTTATAGGTCGGGGTAACAACAGAAATTAGTTTTTTTTCACTCATGGTTTGTCCTAATCATTATAGAAGATTCCTCCGAAATTGCTTCTAATGAAGTATATTTTGGATTATATCCGATTGATTTTGCCTTATGGTTTATTGAATAATAAACATTTTTTGCTCCTGTGGAGCTATCCTTGCTTACGCCACTCTTAATCTTATACTTAAAATTATACTTTTTGGCAAGGGCATCAAACAATTCAAACTTTGTAATAGGCTTTTTGCTATAAGCGTCAAAGACATCGTTTGTTTTGGAATTTCCTATACAGCAGTTAATAAGCTGGAATAAATCTAATGGGTGAATATAGTCTCTAACAATATCATCCTTATTGGTAAAGAGTATTTTACTGTTATTAATCGCCGACACAACCTCTGACAATAAAAACTTAGACTCAAGATCAATATTGTGGCTAAAATAGGAAAAAATTCTTATATCAACTATATGTAAATCTGACAATGCCCGGTGCTTTGCTTCCGAGTTAAGTTTTGCCAAGCCATAGGCGTCCGAATTGTCCAAGCTGTTCACATTAATACTAGAGCTACTGTCCTTATCGATTGGCTTTCCAAATTCCTTGCCAAAAACTGCCCCGCTACTAAAATTAATATAGATTGCTTGTGGTTGTTTCCCTAGATATTCAATTACCAGGTTGTCAAAATTCTCCGTTATTAAAAATATTCCGTATCCTGCTTCCTTAATTTTTTCAGGTCTGCCTATCCCGACGCAGTTAATAATCACATCATACTGATAATTGAAAAATTCAGTATAATTCAGGATTCTGTCACAAATTAACTTTTCTTCTAAGAGAAAATTATTGATTCTTTCATTGGACCTGCCAAATAAAGACATTTCATGATTAGTCTTTGTTAAAAAATTGATAATTAAACCTTTTGCTATATGGCTTGTTGCACCTAAAATTGCTATATTCATTTATTTTTTCTGACTAATTCAAATATTTCTTTTTTAATATTGTTTGTGGTTAAGCCATGTTCCCCGCATAGATAGCTTTGACTACCTACCACCTTACATAAATCCTTTTTTAACCCAAAGGATTGGATATTGATTCCTTCCAGTCTGGACTTTACTAATGATCCAAAGCCAAACTCATCAATATGTTCTTCGATGGTAAATATTTTTTGATATTTAGATAGTTGTCTATTTAGCTCTTTTCCAAAATTCCTATCAATCACGGAAACAGAAAATAAGTCGACTGCGATACCGTCTTTTAATAGAAGCTCACAGACCTCGATTGCTTTATGGAGAGTATTGCTAGTTGTAATCAAAGCACGTTTATTATCGTTAGTCGATTTTATTTTAGTAATATTGGAGATATCTCTTACATTCTCGTGGATTCTTGGCTCACCATTTTTTCCTATTCTAAGATATTTCGGTCCTTTTTTATTAAAGATATACTCCATGCAATATTCTACCTCAACTGGGTCTCCAGGCAAAAGAAGAGTCATATTGGGCAAAGAACCAAGCAAAGCTATATCCTGGACGGCATGATGTGAGTAGCCTGCACTACCATAGGTTAAACCGCCACCAACACTAACAATGGTGACATCTAAATTGTGATAACAGATATCATTCCTTATTTGTTCTAAGCATCTGATGGTATTAAAATTAGCAATCGAATAAGTAAATACTTTAAAACCCTCCATTGCCATCCCAGCTGCCATGCCAGTCATATTTTGTTCCGCGATGCCTGCATTAAGAAACTGTTCTGGCCTTTGACCAACATATTGCTCAATGACTGAATAGCCTAAATCCCCGACCATCAAAAAAGTATTTTCGTCTGCTTTTTTTAATAAAGAGTTGATAAAAGCAGATCTCATTAAGATAGCTCCTCTACTGCTAAATCATACTCTTCGTCGTTCGGAGAACTATAGTGCCACTTTAATTCCCCTTCCATAAATGAAACTCCCTTACCTTTTACCGTGTCGGCTATCAAGACTTTCGGCTTACCATTACTCTCTAGCGTCAATGAGGTTAGGGAGGAATAAATCTGCTCATAATTATGCCCATCTGTTCTTATCACATCCCAACCAAAACTCGATAGTTTGTCTTCAATGGGCTCTAGTGACAAAATGTCCTTAGTAAAACCCAAAGCTTGTATTTTGTTAGCATCAATGATGGCAACTAAATTATCTAATTTTAAATGTGCTGCCATCATAAAAGCTTCCCAATTTGAGCCTTCATTTAATTCCCCGTCGCTCATCAGCACATATGTTTTATAGGCCTTCTTTCTTTTTTTTGCAGCAAGAGCAACCCCTACTCCAACTGGCAAGGCGTGACCAAGCGAACCAGTTGAAAACTCCACCCCAGGCACTTCAGAGTTGATGTGTGACATAAAAATACTGCCATCTTTTGAGTAATCATCTAGTAATTTTTTTTCATAGAATCCTAACTCTGCCAAAATGGCATATAGGGCTGTACAAGCATGGCCTTTTGATAATAAAAACCTGTCTCTATCCTTGTCTGTAGAACTTTTAGGACTAATTTTCAATATTAATTTATACAGTACGACCAACACCTCTACCGTCGAAAAGGCACTCCCGACATGAGAAGCTTTAGACGCATGCACCATCTTTAAGATGTCCTTTCTAACCTCTTTTGACAAGTTGACTAATTCGTTATTATTTATTTGATCATTCATAAATTATTATTTTTTTAGGTTATCTGTTATTTATGAATTCATTAATTTTTTCAACGACAAAGTCTAATTTCATCTTATTAAGAGAAGGGTAAATACCTATCCAAAAAGTATTACTCGTTATGATATTTGTATTCTTCAGATCTCCGACAGTCCTGTAATTGAGTTCTTTGTTATCAGCAAAATAAGGCTGTCTCGTCATGTTCCCACCAAAAAGTAGCCTAGTCCCAATTTTTTTATCCTGGAGATATTTTAACAACTCCTCTCTGTCTATCTTTGAGTCTTTTATGGTCAATAGGAAGCCAAACCAGGAAGGCTCAGATTCTTTCGTTGCTTGTGGGAGGATGAAGAATTCCGAAAGGTTTTCTAGCTTTTTGTGTAAATAGTCAAAGTTCTCACGACGTTTATTGATAAAAACCGGCAACTTATCCATTTGTGCTACCCCTATTGCAGCATGGAGGTCACTCAACTTTAGGTTGTAGCCTAATTCCCCATAAACGTATTTGTGGTCATAGCCTTCAGGCAGATCACCAAGTTTCCAGTTATAGCGATTTTTACAGGTGTTGTCCTTGCCTGTTGGACACCAGCAATGTCTTCCCCAATCCCTTAACGATCGTATTATTTTTGATAACTTCAGGTCGTTAGTGAGAACAGCACCTCCCTCTGCTGTCGTTATATGATGGGCTGGGTAAAATGATAGGGTGGCTATATCGCCAAATGTCCCAGTATATTTTCCATCATATTTTGAGCCAAGTGCATCACAGTTATCTTCTATTAGCCAGAGATTGTGTTTATCACAAAATTCCTTAACAGCTTTTATGTTAAAGGGGTTGCCAAGCGTATGGGCAATCATCACTGCTCTGGTTTTCTCTGAATAAGCCTTCTCAAGCTTTGTGACATTAACGTCATATGTTTCAAGATCAATATCGACGAAGACGGGGACGCAACCATTCTGAAAAATGGCATTTATTGTTGTGGGGAAGCCGGCGGCAAGTGTAATAACTTCATCGCCTTTTTTAATCTGTCTTTCGCCTAGACTCGGGGAACAAAGAGCCGAAAAGGCTAACAGATTGGCCGAAGAGCCCGAATTACAGCTATGAACATATTTGATCCCTATAAAGTCTGCTATTTTCTTCTCAAATTCGGCTGTCCAGTGTCCCTCTGTCCACCAGCCTTCTAGCGAAGCCTCGACCAAGTTTATTAGCTCTTCTCGATCATATACTTTACCTGAAACTGGTACCGAAAAAGGCATCTCTTCATTTTTTTTTGCCGACAAACATTTATCAACCAGCCTACCTATTTCTTTATCCACTGTTCTCCCAACTCTTAATTATTAGCGAAATATGATTCAATTTGGTTAGATGTGAAGTTTTTGATATCGCCCTTGCTTAAATGAAAAACTTTATACCACTCCGCTGTCTCTTTGATTGTTTTGGATAGATCATATTTTGGAATCCAATTTAATTCTTTTCGAGATTTTGCGTTATCTAACTTTAATAATTTTGCTTCATGTTTAGATTTGTCTTCTTCGACTATGTACTTACCGTGTTTGAGGTGACCGGTGAGCATTTGTAAAACTTTTTCAACCTCCTGCATATCTTCATCATTGGGGCCAAAATTCCAACCACCAACCTTGTCGCTCTCGCCATTGTAAAGATGCATAGCAAGTAAAATATAGCCATAGAGAGGCTCTAGAACATGCTGCCAAGGACGAATTGCTTTTGGACTCCGAATAACTAAATCCTCCTTGTTTACCAAAAAGGCCTTGATAGCATCCGGCAAAAGGCGATCTTTTGCCCAATCACCACCACCCACAACATTACCAGCACGAGCAGAAGCCACCAGTGTGTTGTGTTTTTTCTTGTAATCCTTTGGGTTAAAGAAAGAGCTTATATAAGAGCTTACTACTAAATCTGCACAAGCTTTACTATTACTGTACGGATCATAACCGCCGAGCTGGTCCTCTTCTTTGTAGGCAATATCCTTTTCAAAATTCTTATAGACCTTATCGGTGGTAATCATTACCCCTGCAGGTATTTTGTTCACACGCATTGACTCTAAAACATTCACTGTACCCATAACATTTGTCTCGTAGGTGTAAACAGGATTATCGTAGGAGTCCCTGACTATCGGTTGTGCGGCGAGGTGAAATATAATGTCCGGCTTAAACTTTGCCACAACCTCATTCAGTTTTCGCAGGTCTCGTATGTCTGCTATATTGTTTTCAATTTTCCCAGCTAGCTCTAGAGCCTCAAACATGCTTGGCTTTGTGTTTGGTTCCAGGGAATAGCCACATACCTTGGCCCCGGAGTTTAACATAATTTGAGTTAACCAAGCCCCCTTGAAGCCAGTGTGGCCAGTAATCAAAACTTTCTTGTCTTTAAAAAAGTTCTTTAATTCTTCTTGCTGCATACATCCTCAGTTTTACCTTTATCGTCCCATATCTTCCAAGGAGCCTTGCCGCTTAACCACATGGCCTCTAGCTTCTTTTTATCGCTCAATGTATCCATCGGCTTCCAAAAACCTTCATGGGAATAATTGTATAAATTTCCTTCTTTAGCCAGAGTTTCGAGTGGATCTTTTTCGAAGGGCATTTCATCGCTAGAAATATAATTAAAAACCTCAGGCTCTAAAACAAAAAAACCACCGTTAATCCTTGCCTGATTATCGGTCTTCTCACTAAATTCCTCTACCCGAGCATCTTCTTTTATCCTTAATACACCAAACCTACCTTCTGGGACAACGGAGGTTACCGTGGCAAGCTTCCCATGTTTTTTGTGTTTATCAATAAGTTTATTGAGATCAATATCAGCGACACCATCGCCATAAGTTACCATAAAGGTTTCATCCCCAATATAGTCCTTAACCCTTTTTATCCGGCCCCCAGTCATGGTATTGTCCCCTGTATCAACAAGGGTTACCTTCCAGCCTTCTCCGTGATTTTTATGGTAACAAACTTCATTTTTCCCAAGATCAAAAGTAACATCACTATTATGTAAATAGTATTGAGAGAACCATTCCTTGATATAGTAGCCTTTATAGCCAAGACAGATTATAAATTCATTAAAACCATATTGAGAGTAAATTTTCATAATATGCCACAGAATTGGCTTGTCCCCAATCTCCACCATCGGTTTTGGCTTAACTGAGGTTTCTTCACTAATCCTGGTGCCCAACCCACCCGCTAGGATGACAACTTTCATTTATCTACTCCTCTTATTAAGTTTTTTATTATATTAGTTTGGGATATAGTATGCAATACCTTCATATTTATACGTATATCCCCACCTTGCATTGATATTGTTCATTTCTGCTACGCTGGCTGTGTAGAAATGAGTGCCATTGGTATTATAAAAACGAAAAACAGGGATTGAATTAGAAGGATCAGTGGAAACGTTATAGGCAACTCCTTCAAATTTATACTTATATCCCCACCTTGCATTAATACTATTTACCTCTGCTATGCTGGCCGAATAAAAATGAGTGTTGTTGCTTGGAACATAAAATCTGTATAGAGGTGTCGTGTTTCTACCCGAGTCATAGTTTAAAGTATATGCCACGCCTTCATATTTATAAGTCCCGGGGTAACGGGCAATAACATTATTCTTCTCAGTCTCGCTGGCTGTATAGAAGTGTGTACCGTTGGTATTGTAGAAACGGTAAACAGCTATTTGTGATAATGACATTACTCCAGGAAACCATTCATTAAATTGTGTTATAAAATTATAATTCCCATAATAATGACTGCCGTCTCCTGCTGGCAACCAAGCGCTATCCGGTCGATGGGGTGTATAGTTATAAAGAGAAGCCGTTGGGCAGTTGCCTATATAAGTTGACTTGCCATCAATCGTAGTATTGCCGATATATTTAGTCGTGCTCCAGCCTGGGTATGAGGAGTAGTTACCACAGGCTCTATCATAGCCAACTCGAAGGAGCTTTGTCCCCAAACGAACTTGATTTGTGAAACCGTAATATGAGGCTTCGCAAACACCGGGAGTAGAATCTGGACAGCCATATCCCATAGCTGTTCTGTACTGATCGGGCCATGGCCAATTGTCTGTTACTAAACTATTCTCTTTTTGTAAGGTGACTAAAATAACCATGGGGTTTATCCCAAATTCTTGGGCTGTTTCGTATATGATACGAGAGGCCAGCTTTCCGTTTTCTGTATATTGGAATAAGCAAATCCATGGAGGTGAGGGTGGCGGACCATAAGAATTAGCTCGATTTGTGTCGCAGTACCCACCAGCTACTTTTTGTAACAAAAAAGCTTGTATTTGTGCTTCTGACATTCCATCTTTGGCAACAAACTCTCCTGGACCAATCATTGTGCTGTTATAATAATCAGCAATCGGTGCCTTCTCTATCCCGTGGGCATAAGTTTGTTGGGGCAAGACGAAGACGGCCATGGCCAGGAGAAATATTAGAAATATTTTCATTTTTACTTTCATTAAAATCCTACATCCACTGAAGTTAAAAGTGTTTTTGGTCCACCCGATTTGGAATAAAATTTAATCGACCCAGAGTCCCCCGAAATGGGCTTTCTCGTAAAAGCCACTTCACCAGAAAAGGGTTGCAGATTGATTTTGTCAGCAGAAATCGACCAAGACCCTTCTGCTACGAGGCCCGCTTCTGCACCAACAACTTCGTAGTAAACTATATCGCCGACATTTTTAGCGGTACCAGAGACACTTCTGTCCGTTGAAATTGTGGTTCCTTTTGTAGGCTTATTTATATTAATTACTGGCTCTAGGCTGGCCGAGGATTGATTCGGCACGATATTAGCTGAGGATTCTGTCGAACTTTCTTCCTTTTCTGTGATGGCGGACTGATCCTCCAATACTTTTTCTTCTTTTTTTGGAAGGAAGGCGTCGTCTTTTTTCTTGTTTACAGAAGAGATGTATATATAAATACTAATGGCAATCAGTACTACTACGACTAGAGCTGATAAGCCTACTACTATTTTCTTGTTTTTAGAAAGTTTTTTCATTATAGCTCGTGTTAACTCTACTGCTCCAGATCAATCATTAAGCATGGATCGTCGTGGTATTATCTGTGGTGATAAAAAATGACGATATCATAACCACAATAGCTACCGTCAAGACTTTCATCACACTAATGGATACGACTTAACCTCCAAGACAACACCTCAATATCATTATAACAGGCGGTGCTATACTTTCAACCCGCTGTTATGGGCGAGTACCTAGGTAACACTTTATTAGTGTTAAATAATCTATCTG
>JBAXEY010000029.1:0-9941 GCA_037140175.1 bacterium
CATTTTGACTTGAGATTATACCAGATTTGTTACCGATGTATTTCAACCTACGCAGCCTAATCTCTGTCATTCATAGAGTAAGTGAATAATTTTTTATGGCCCCAGCCCAAACATACTGTTCTGTACGGTCAGGCATTTGGCTAAACGGATAGCAAAGGAATAATTAGGCTGTCTGTTTGCCAAATTTCTGATAGAAATAGTCGACAATTTTCTGTAAAATCGTAGCGACCAAGATTATTATTAATAATCCAACAAAACCTGAAATATCAAGATAATTTCCGAAAATTAAGTCTAAGATCCAGAGGAAAACAAATTTCGATACAAACAACACCGCCCACACAGTCATTACTAGGGCAACTTTTTGATTTCTTTCTTTAAAATATCTTACTAAAAATGATTTGAGCATAAAGGTCGGATAGATTAACAAAGACAAGGCCAAAGCAGTTAGGAAGGTTGTTGAGTAACTTTGTGTACTTATAATATTCGTATAGTCATTAAAAAATCCCAGAACAACTGAGTAGAGCAACACACTCAAGAGCAATTCGTGGAATAAAGTTAATTTATGTTTATTATTTAAAACTTGTACCATCTTTAAACTATTTTAACATAACAAATTGCTTATCAAGTTAATTGTTCTGCACCGTTAGTGCGTGGCTTTGGCGAAGCGAGTAGCGCTGGAATTACACTAAAAGACTGTATTTTTTTTTGTTCTTTTAACTCGATTTGTTTTGCTACCCACTGTGGATCCGAATATTCATTTATGCTATTTTGAACCGCATTAATATCTCTATCGATCCCTTCTAAAGTAACCTTTAGCGTATTTCCATCTAATCTCTTTTCAATAATAGATCTATATCTCTTTAACACATCAATATTGGCTTTGTGAAATTCAAGCTGTAATGCATATTCTTCGTCTGTTTTGCAGGATCCCCATTTACCATATATGCCCATATTCGTAAAAGCGACGTATAAAGCAGAAGCAAGCTCTTGTTCTCCAGAGGTTAGGTCAACTATCCCAAAACCAAACTTTGAGTCATACAGATAATTTGAAGGTTTTTGATCAAATTTTATTCCACGTTTGTTTGCTAAAATAATAGTATCAATAAATTCTTCAAGACGCCCATTAGTAATCTGCTTTATTTCAGCAACGCTTAGCTCTCCGAATTGTCTACCAGGCATAACTTCAGCTATGGTGATTCCTTTTTCAAAAGAAGCCGCTACTATTTGTTCTAGATGAGATATTCCTTTAGCCAATACAGCTCCTGCTAGATGAGAGTTAACAGATTCCGCACTTCTGATCTTCCTGACAGTATATTTATTGTTATTATGCTCTATAGAAAAAACTCGTGAGTTTGAACCATTTCCCAAAAATGATGGATGCTCCTTAGTGTTTTCGGCGGTTTCCAGCTCTCTAAAAAGTTGCTCAACTTTGTGGTCAAACGTACTATAAGCCATCAACAAATCTGCACGATTTTTTATTACATCGGCTTTAGCTCCACCAACATTCCGCAAAAAATCAATATATTCTTGTGATGTTGCGACTGTTCTGTCTGTACCAATTGGGGTTCTGGCTGAGTCTCCTGACTCATCTGTATGATATTCAACACTTTCTGTAGTTCTGGTGATATCCTTAATCTCTCCTCCAGAAACCTCAGCAACACGAGAAAGAAGATTGTCTCGATCTTTATAGTCTTTTATCTCATGTGCAAATGCAGCAACCTGCGCTTGTAATATTTCGGGTGGTTTTGACTGTCTTTCTGACATGTGTATATTTTAACATAATTCTACTTAATCCTTGTGCTATCTAGTTCTATCCCCCTTGGGGTCGAACAAAAAAAGACGGATTTCTTACTAAAATCGTCTTTTTTTATACTTGGGAAATTAGTTCCAAATAGCAAACTTTGGCGAGCCCGGCAGGAATCGAACCTGCGACCTAGACGTTAGGAGTGTCTCACTCTATTCCATTGAACTATGGAAACTTTTTTATACTGAAGGCCTACGGCCACCCGATGGGTCTACGGGGTCAAAAAAGCTTAGTTATTTAAGCACGTATTCCCCTCTAAAAAGATTACATCACAAAAAAGGGCTATCTCTCCTCTTTCGAATAAACATGAGCCGAGATTGTTTTTTCGTAATCAAAGAGTTCATCTGTATGAAAAAATCGTCCCACTTCTAACTTACCGTTCTCGACGCTGTCCGAAGCATGCACTATATTATTAGATCCAGAAAGACCAAAATCACCGCGAATCGTACCCGCTGGTGCTTCATGGCCTTTGGTTGGACCGACTAAGATTCTGACAGCCGCGACTGTGTCTTTGCCGCCATCCCAAGCCATCGCTACGATTGGTGAGCTTTTCATAAAATCTTTGATATCAGCAAAAAAGGGTTTATCTGATAGGTGTGCATAATGACTATCCAGGATCGCATCGTCTAGGCTCATCATCTTGAGGCCTATCAGTTTGAGCCCTTTTTTCTCAAATCGACCAACAATCTCACCAATCAATCCCCTCTGTACTCCGTCTGGCTTTACCAAAATTAATGTTTTTTCCATCTTCACTCCTTTGCTTATTTTAGTATTTTTCCGAAAACAGCCTCTTCTTTGAATGGTCCGATCAAGCTCAAACAAATCTTATTCTTGTTCAATAATCGTTTTGCAACGGTCTGAACCTCTTTTAGAGTAACTGCTTCTATGTTCTTGATTTGTTCTCCTAGAGTTGTAAGCTCCTTTCCATAAAGGTAAGAAGTTGCATTTGCCTCACTGCGGTTATCGCTGGATTCGTATTTCAAAGTCAAAATACCTACCATATAATCTTTGGCCCGTTGCAGCTCTATCTCTGTCAGTTTATTGGAAATGCTATCGTAAACTTCTCGAATTACCTTTACTGATTCAATCGCTTTTTCGTTATTTACTCCAGCGAAGGTAACAAAACAGCCCGCATCATCCATATTGTCACTATAGGTACTTACATAATACGCCAAGCCTCGCTTCTCTCGAACCTCACCAAACATCAATGAGCTCATATTGCCGCCGAAGATCAAAGCTAATATAGAGGTTGGCTCACGATCCTGGTCCAAGACTTTGACTCCGGGAAAGCCTAGGGCTAGATGGGTTTGTTGGGTTTTTTTGTATTTTAGGTTTATCCTTTTGGTTGGGCTCGGCTTTGGTTCCAAATAGTTTAACTTTGACCCACTCAGCCCGGCAAAAGCTTTTTCCACCTTTTCGTTTAGGTCGTTTGGTATATGTCCAGAAATCGAGATTACAGCGTTGCCGGCTGTATAATATTTCTGACGATAATCAATAATCTCTTTAGCGTGAATCCCGGCTAGAGATTTTTTGGTACCGATGATATCCTGGGCAATTTGTTCGTTGTCATAGATACACTCTTCAAAGTAATCATATATTTTGCGTCTAGGGTCATCCTCATACATATTGAGTTCTTCAATAATAGTCCCACGTTCTTTGTCGACTTCTGCATCCAGAACGATAGGAGCTATCGTCATCTCGGCTAATATCCCCAGCGCTTTATCAAAGACTTTTTTACTGCCTTTGATGTAATAGCCGGTGTGCTCCTTGGAAGTAAAGGCATTGTACATTGAGCCAAGACTATCTAAATATTTCACTAATTTGTCAGGCGTTGGATAACTTTTCGTACCCTTAAAGGCCATATGTTCTAGAAAATGGGAAATGCCCCATATATCTTTGGTCTCATTCCGTGAGCCGGTTCGAAACATCACCAGCAATGTAAATGACTGCGAATCAGCAATCGGGTCAGAGATGATTGTTAGGCCAGTATTTAATTTATACTTTTTCATTATTCCTCTTCTTCTTAGTAATAATATATTCATAAATCGGCGGTAGCACAGACAAAAGTATAATCGCTATGACGACTAATTCAAAGTTATTTTTGACAACAGGAATATTGCCAAAAAGAAAGCCGCCAAAAACAAAAATAGTTACCCATAAGACGCCACCAATTATGTTATAACTAAGGAATTCTCGATATTTCATCTTCCCAATGCCGGCCACAAAGGGTGCAAAGGTCCGAACGATTGGAATAAATCTGGCTAGAATAATTGTTTTGCCACCATGCTTCTCGTAAAAAAGCTCAGTCTTCGCCAAGTAATTGTGGTTTATCAAAGGAAGCCTGTTATTTTTGAATGCTTTTCTACCAATTTTATGGCCAAGATAATAATTAAGACTATCCCCAAGAACTGCTGCTAAGATCAGCAATGGATAGATTAGAAAAATATTAAAACCACCCTTTGCTGCATATGTACCAACAATAAAAAGTAGAGAATCACCTGGCAAAAAAGGAATAATTACTAAGCCTGTTTCGACAAAAATAACTAAAAATATTATAAAACTGGCCCAAATCCCATAGTTTTCTAATAGGATTACGATATTTTTATCAATATTTATAATAAAATCTATTATTTGTCTCATCTAACTCCTTGCCAACACCACAAAAACTATCACTACCGCTAGCCCCCACCGATAGTAAACAAAGATATCAAAACTATGGTTACGAACAAAACCCAGTAAAATTTTTATCGCTAAAAGTGAAGAGACAATCGAGGAGACAATTGCGATCCAAAAAGTTGAAGTCGAAAAAATTTGGCCGGAAAGATCAGGTAATTTTGCTAGTGCGGCTCCGGCAATTATCGGTGCTGACATCAAAAAAGAGAATCGAGCCGCATCCCACCTTGTTAAACCCTCAAACAGGCCCGTTGAAATAGTGATACCAGACCTAGAAACTCCAGGAATAATCGCTAGTGCTTGGGAGAGGCCAATCGTGAGCGATTTTTTGTAAGTCATATCCTTAATCGTTTTTGCCCCACGCCATTTGTGATCAGCATAGTACAAGACTCCGCCCATGAGTGCTAGTGTACCTGCTATTAAAATGGGACTGCGGAAAATAGTTTCTGCATAATTATCGAGCAGCAAGCCAAAAACAGCCCCGGGAATACTTGCGATCAAAAGAAATATCCCCAGTTTTTGATGAAAATTCGTGATTTTTCCTTCACGAACAAGCCTAGCGAGCCCCTTGAAAATTTTCAACCAGTCCTGCCAAAAAAATCCCAGAATTGCGATTAAGGTCCCAAAATGAAGGGCAACATCGAAAGCAAGGCCGGGATCATCTATCTTAAAAATATATGGGAAAAGCACCAGGTGCGCTGAACTAGAGATTGGGAGCATCTCCCCAAACCCTTGAATGAAACCAAAAATAAGCGCTTGTACAGCATTCATAACTTAAACATTTTATCATAAATAGACAGCTTTTAATAGCCAATCTGCGCTTTTTACCAAAAACTCACATGCTTATTGTACAAGAAACGAGTCGTTGGTTATTGGCTGTTTGTTAGTTATAAAGCAGAAAAAGCTATTAGCCTTTAGCTATTGGCTCTTGGTGAGTTAGAAAGTTGAAAGTTTGTAAAGTTATTCTTCGAGTAAAGCGAGAAGTTCTTAACTTTTGAGTATAGTAGTTCTCGTCGCTTACGCTCCTCGAACGATAAACTATTGGCTTCTCTCCTTTTCCGCCCATCAGTTTTAATATTGAAAAATTGCTTAGTCTTTACATTTTTAAACCCTCCCCGACGTTCAACCTGAGATTGAAGTCGGGATCCCGACAACCTTGGTCCCGATTGTAACATCGGGGAATCGTCGGGGAGGTTTTCAATGCGAAAAATTGCTTAGTCTTCATATCTTTGACCCTCGGTGAATAAAGCGAGATTGAGATGAGTGAGCATTTGAAAAGTCGCTTCGCCGTAAGGCCGACCGGAGGGAGTTCGTACTTTTCAAATTTGATACGAATTGATAATCGACTCTTTATGAATCCGTCGGGTCAAGCGGTTTTGGTTACTTTTGATAAGACAAAAGTAACAGAAGGGTTTTTATCAAGGAGTAAAGTAACAGAGAAGGATTAAAAATTACATAGATTCCTGCCTACGCAGGAATGACGGAGACAGGAGCGGGAATGACACAGAACAGGACTGATCCTGGTCAAGCCAGGATGACTGAGTCGGGTAGGACTGATCCTGTTCAAGCCAGGATGACTGAGTCGAACAGGCCCTAAGGATAATTTAGTGCTACAATATATCTATGATAAAGAATACAACAGTTGAGGAACTAATCGGAGAGTTTCTAGAATATTGTGAGATTGAAAAGGGTCACTCGGATCTTACGATTCGTAACTATGATCATTATTTGAATCGATTTCTCGAGTTTGCTCAAAAAGACAGAAAGAGAAACCTCAAGCCCAGCGATATTACCCTCGAACTTGTTAGAAAATATCGCCTCTACTTGAATCGACTTGACTCAGGGCACGGCGAAGCAATCAAAAAAATTACTCAAAATTATCATATCATTGCCCTCAGATCATTTCTAAAATATTTATCCAAAAAAGATATTCCCACACTAGCACCAGAGAAGGTAGAACTCTCCGATGCTGAGCGCAAACATTTTACTTTTCTAGAGTTTGAGGAGGTTGAAAGTCTACTTAAAGCACCCGAGAAATTCCCTAATAAATCAAACCCCCTTATTACATTGAGAGATAAAGCTATATTAGAAACCCTATTTTCGACAGGCCTAAGAGTTGCCGAGCTTGTCGGCTTAGATCGAAAAAAGATCAACCTAGAACGAGGTGAGTTTATGGTTCGAGGCAAGGGTAACAAAGACAGGGTTGTATTTCTCTCAGATTCTGCCAAGGATTCAATTTGTGAATATGTGAAGGCTAGAAAAGATACCTTTGAACCTCTTTTTATCCATCACGGTGGATTAAAAGACAATTACGAAGATGGCGAATATATGAGATTGACGGCTCGGAGTATTCAAAGACTAATAAAAAAATACGCCAAAATGGTCGGCATTACCAAAGACGTGACTCCTCATGTCATTAGGCATTCTTTCGCTACAGATCTATTGATCAACGGTGCCGATATCCGTTCAGTCCAATCTATGCTCGGTCATTCCTCGATCACCACTACCCAAATCTATACCCACGTTACCGACAAACAGCTTCGTGAAGTCCATCAAGCTTTTCATAGTAAGAAGTAATGTTATCTATAGTCAGCACTTGTCATAATGATGCTATCAATATATCCGATCGTTACCACTGGTAAGGTTTTCGATAATTTTGTCACACTCCCATCACCAATTGTATCGACAGCTGCAACTATCCCAGCATTTCCGCTGTCTAAATAAAAATATTTGAAAGGATTAACAAACTGATATTCTGGAGTTGACAGATCGATTGATGTCCGGGCTGAACAATTTTCAACCTTGAAATCCAAGGCTGGATTGCTCGGGTTATGGAACCTTCTTTTCAAAGTCAGGGTAGCCGAATTATTATGAAGATATTTTATTTGAACCTGTAGTTGATATGGTACCCCTATACCATAAGTATCTGTCGTCGATAAGGCATTATCTCCTAGAGAAATAGTTGATGGATTTGAAGTGACGGTATTATTTTTGGCACTTAGACTCATTGTTTGAGCAGTATTATTAAAAAGAACCGTAATTTTTTGTGAATTCGATGCATCTCGAACACCAAACTCTATAGGATAATTACCAATTACCCAAAAATCATAGGTCAAGCTAAAACCTTTATCGTAACCATTTGGTGAGTTTAGGACAGTTAAATTTAGATCCCCATTTGAAATTGGAGTTAAATCCGCCTTTTGATAGACATATTCCAGAACACGTTTGACGTCTGTACCTGCTTGGCCTGTACTTTTAATGACGTAGTTTAAGCCTACCTTAGATATATTAACAGTATATTTTGCATCACTTGGTGACTTGATTGTGAAAGTGGGATTAGCGGACATACATAACGAAGCAGGATCGGGCGTAGTCGTACCTGCATTCTTTTCTAGCTGACTTTGTAAACAATATTTACCCCACTCAATACCAGAACTTGCTGCAGAATATGCCCGGACTGAGTTGTCTATTCTCACACTAAACTGAGTCTCTTTGATAACCGAGGTTGTAATGATGGTTGCGATTAACATTAAGACTGTGCATAAAACAACCGCCCAAATTAAAGCAACACCCTTTTTCATCTCAAATTCTCCAAAATTACTTTTGTTTCAATATCAAAGGCGTCACTGTTATAGTATGGATCAGTGGTTTTGTTCAACTGGCTGTGTAAAATCACATTTAGTGAGGGTGCATACGCTTTAACGTTCTCTGTTGGTCCTGCTGTCGATTTGAGATTTGAATTATTGTTTAAGACAAATTTTGAGGTTTTATCTAATTGCATGCTCCCCGAAAAAAGATCCACACCCACAAGTGAACCATCTAAACAAAGGCGTGTGGCTGGCGTTGTTGGGGTTGGTTTACATTCATAATATTTCATCTTGTATACACCACCCTCAGATTTAATATCAAACCTTGAAGCATAGCTTTTATTTAGTGCCGTATCAATTGTGTCTGTCTTAAAGTACATTTTCACAATCTTTCCTTTTCCATCTTCTGGAGGAACTATTGTTGAGTCATCCTCAACTATTACTGTGTCGGCTTGTCGAGCATAACGTGAGATCATCTCAGTGATTATACGAACCTTTTGTTGTGATTCTTTTAGGTTTAGGGCATACATGCGCATTCGGCTAACAGCTACAAAAGACCCAACAGCTAGGGTTGTTATCACTGTAAAAATACCCATCGCCACCATAAGTTCAATCAGTGTCATTCCTCTTTTTTTACTTTTTATATTTTGTATATTCATATTTAGTTAATTTTTATTAATTGATCCAGAGAGTAGACAGCGTTGGCCGTGATTCCTTTATCGGCCCATTTAATTTGGATATTAATATAATAAAACAAATTTCGATCTATTGCGGTATCTCCTGTTCCTGTTTCTAAAGGAGTATCGGGTTTTCTGACATCAACAACTACCGTAAAATTATCCTGTGGCACTCCAATTTTGTTTTGGATGATAGCTTCAAGGCTGTTTGCATAAGTATCATCTGCTAGGCTTGAGCTAGCTCCGTTAATGTTATTTAGCGGACAATTATGTTGTATTAGGATAATACTCTCTGACATTTTCTGTTGTGCGATTGCGATTGCTTCAGTCTTATTTCTTGATGCGTTTGCTAGGTTAAACCCATAGACAATCAGAACCACAATATTCGTAAAAATAACGCCAATAATACCAAGTGCCACGACAACCTCAACGAGGCTCTGACCTCTTTTTTTGTGACTACTTTGCATTAGCATCTCCTGAAGCACTTATAGTAATTTTTTTGTTGATACTAGGATTGGATTTATAGCTAACCAAGATATTAAGTTCAGATGTTTTATTATTATTCATATCGATAAGATCGGTCTTTGTGCCTGCAACTATCTCCCAATCCATTTCGTAGCGATCGCTTTCCTTCCAATTGCAGCTTGCATTTGTCCCAGTACCAGCTTGACAGGACAGATCACAAGTACATGAATCTGCGGGGGATAAAAATGCTCTTCCAAAAGGTATATTATAAGCGACAAAGACCGGTAGGATGTTTGTACCAGCATTATTACCTATGAATGCTGTCACATTGATGTTGTTGCTAAATGTAAAGTTACTCATCTCGATTTTTGCTAAATAATCTTGTCCGCCACCTGTTCTGCCTTCAATATACTTGTAAATAACATAACCGGTGCCATCGCTTTTTATTTCCATTGCCCAAGACCTGATCGTTTCAGCACCAGTCCCTGTCGATACCCCAACGGCTCGATTTTGTGTTTCGCGGATGCCATTTAGAATTTGTTGAGTCGCTTCCTCGACAATATTATCTTTGTTTGCTGACTGTAGCGCAGTTGCGGAAAGTAAAGTCAAAATGGCAATGACTGTAAAAACAATCATCATTTCTGTCAACGTAAACCCTTTATGTGCTAACCTAAACACCCTCATTGTTTTTATTTTATACCTTAATCGTTATTTTATAAACCTAAATATTTTAAG
>JBAXEY010000030.1:0-9349 GCA_037140175.1 bacterium
GGCTTATACTAATGTTCTTAATCTCAAATAGGGGTGAAAATATTAATATATACCCCAAGATATTGAACAGAATTAACGAGAGGATTATCAATAAAACTTTTTTGCTATTACGAGGCGAGACCTCCTGCTCTTTCGTCCTTGAATAGATTGATGGTTGCCTATAACCTCTATTCATACGAATGCGCTCCATCCTATTTTGGGTTTTTTTCATCTTCTTTTCGAGAATCATTTGCAACCTTGGAAATTTCTTCGGCTACTAATTTTGCGGCATCATTTTTGGCAAAAGAACTAATATGATTGGCTAGAGCCTCTAGCTCTTCCTTGTTTTCAAAAAGAAGCTCTAGCTGCCTTATTAATTTGGTTGGAGTTAAGTGTTCTTGGAACATCAATAAAGCTGCTCCGGCTTGAGATAAAATTTGAGCATTTACTATCTGATGGTTGTTTGCGGAGGTTGACAAAGGAATTAGGATTGTAGGCTTGGATAATGCTGCTAGCTCTGCGATAACATTATTCCCTGCCCGTGAGATAACTAAGTCGCTCGCAGAATAAGCATCTTTCAAATCCCCTGATAGAAAGTTGTAAAGATGGTAGTTTTTCTTGACAGTTGAGTCAATTTTTTGAGATTTATAAAGAAGCCAATCATAATCCCTCTCGCCTGAAACATGGATAACTTGATACTTAGACAATAATTTTGGCCAGGAATCAGCAATTAATTTATTGATAATGTATGATCCCTGACTCCCCCCAATAATCATGATCACAGGAACATTTTTATCTAAATCAAATTCTTTAATCGCCCTATCTCTGGAACCTTCCTTGATGTCGTCCCTAATCGGGTTCCCAGTATAAACCAAATTATCAAAATGATTTTCTTTGTAAGCATTTAAGGGGTAGGCTACACAAACTTTATCAGCATGTTTGGCTAACATTCTATTAGACATACCAAGTACGCTGTCAGATTCATGAATAACCAAGGGGTAGTCCAGAGAAATTGCCGCTTTCCCGACTGGTAGACTTACATATCCACCTTTCGTAAATATGACGTCTGGATCATACTCTTTGATTATTTTCTTTGCCTCTTGAATACCAGCTAGATACTTAAACATATCCTTTACATTTTTAAAAATAGTTGTTGGATCGACAAAGTTTAAAATTTGATTGTGATGGTATCGCCTAAACTTACCACAGGGAATTGACCGAAAATTTATTCCCGTCTGAGGTATTATTTTACTTTCCAGCCCGTCAGTGGAGCCTATGTACAATATTTCAATAGATGAGTCTCGTAACTGTAGCTCTTTAATTACGGCGAGAACCGGTGAGATATGACCACCAGTTCCACCCCCCGAAACGATTATTCGCATTCTTCTCCCCTTTCTGAGTGTGGCAACTAATATTAAGAAGGATACCACTAGCTAATAATAACATTATTATAGATGAACCACCGTAACTAATAAACGGCAAAGGAACTCCTGTTAAAGGCATTAGAGATAAAATAGCCAAAATATTAATAAATGCCTGCCCCGCTATCCAGATTGTTATACCGGTCGCAACCAATCGAGCAAAAATATCAGGTGTTTCGCGCACTATTTTAAAGCCCCTAATTGCAAAAACTACAAATAGCAGAATAACTCCAGTCGCCCCTATTAGGCCTGTCTCCTCTCCAATAATTGCATATATTGAATCTGTTGCCGACTCGGGCAAATAATTAAATTTCTGCCTAGATTTGCCAAAACCCAAACCAAAGATACCTCCAGAGCCGATAGCCAAAAGCGCCTGGTTTATTTGATATCCTTGGCCAGTGCTGTGTGCTTCTGGGTTCAGAAAAACCATAAATCTCTGCATCCGATATGGAGCACTTTTGATCAGATATCCAACAAATGCGACAAAGACGGCAAGCATCCCGATAACATGAGATCCTCTTGCCCCGGCAATAAAATATATTCCGCCTCCGATCAATGAGAGAATAACAGCCGTTCCCATGTCTGGTTCAAATATAACGAGGCCTCCCACTAAGGCTAGGATTATTAGGAAAGGCAATGTACTTGATACAAACCCTCTTACCTCTTTGCCCTTGTTTTCAAACCAAGAAGCTAGATAAAAAACAAAAGAAAGTTTTGCTAATTCCGATGGTTGAAATTGCATCCCAATATCAATCCAGCGCTTCGCACCATTCCTCATCACTCCTATCCCCGGAACATACACTAACACTAGACCAATAAGGCTTACTAGCAATAAAAATGGCGCCATTTTTTTCCAAAAGTGATAGTCAACTTTGTATCCAATTATAAATAATATAAGTCCGATTCCAACACTACGAAGTTGACGAAAAAAATAATCGTTTGGGTTGCCTACCTCATTCTGACTGAGCACTACTGTGGCGGAGGATATAACTATTAAGCCAACTATCAAAAGAAGGGCTAGAGTAATAGCCAAAATAAGGTCTGGAGATCCTTGCTTGTTCTTTATGTTTTGTTTTCTAGCGCTCCGAGACAAGGACATCTATAGTGTTCCCCTTCCGACTAGAGCTATTGCCACACCAACTACGGCCATCATTGCTCCTATTACCCAGAATCTCATAGTCACTTTGGTCTCAGGCCAACCTTTAGCCTCTAAATGATGATGGATCGGAGCCGAGAGAAAGACTTTTTTGCCATGCCTCAGTTTTTTCGATATTAACTGTATGATAACTGACAAGGTTTCCAGAACAAAAACCAGCCCAATCACAGGCAAAACTAGAACCGTATTCGTAAGTAAGGCAACCACGCCAAGTGTCGCACCCAATGCGACAGCACCAGTATCCCCCATGAAAAATCTAGCAGGAAAAATATTAAACCAGGTATAGGCTAAGGTTGCGCCCGCAATTGTCCCACAAAAAATTGACAGGCCGTAGTTTCCTTGGAAAAAAGCAATAATAGCATATGCTCCAAAAGCGGTTGAGAGCAAGCCTCCAGACAAACCGTCTAAACCATCAGTAATATTAACGGCGTTTGCGGTGGCCACAAAAACAAATATAAATAAAGGAATATAGAGCCAACCTATCGTCAAATCCCCCCAAGCAGGAATGTGGATGATATCCCAACCTAGTTTTGCATAAAACCACCAAGCTCCTATCGAAGCAAAAATCAACAGCCAGGTCATCTTTAAACGTGATCTCATCCCTGCTAGTCCTCCAGTAGACCTAATATTAATATAATCGTCGGCTAGGCCTAGAAAACCAACTGTAACTAGAGTAAATAGCGGTAACCAGGTTTGAGCACGATCGAAATTAAACAACACTGTAATCAAGGCGACCGATCCCCAGATTATTATCCCGGCCATTGTCGGTATATGGCGTTTGTGTTTTAGAGCATGCAATTTATGGTACACTGGAGCTTTTTCTTTCTCCCCACCAATCCAAGCTGTATCTCTAATCTTTTTCCACCACTGATATTTATAAGCAAAATAAGTAAATATTGGAGTGAAGGCCATCGCCAACAAAAATCCGATAAATGCAAAGGCGAATAATTCGATTAACATCGGTGTAACAATTTGTTCATTAATATAAATAGATGGGTCAGACATTTTTAGTCCTTTCTCTTAAAACATTTAATCTTTTTATCGTGCCAAAACTTCTCTTGCCGAACCAAGGTTTCGGCTGATTTTTCAGGTTCTGACATGATAATTTTAATCGCCTCTTCAGCGAATACTTTATTCTGTGATCCTTTAACTAGAATAATATCTCCTTTTTTGACCATCTTCTTCAGGGCCAAGCCTGCCTTGTATGGTGAGTCAAAGCTATAAACAGATTCCGTCTTGATTTCCCTTCTCGCCTCAGGAGCAATATATTTTTTTGCTATATCGCCGATAGTAAATAATATTTGGACAGTTGAACCAGCTTTTTGACCAACTCTTATGTGCCCATTTTTCTCATAATCCCCTAGCTCGTTCATATTGCCCAATACGGCTATCTTTCTACCCGGGAGCTGAGCCAAAACATCAAGAGCAGCAATCGTAGATTCTGGATTTGCATTATAGCTATCATCAATGATCAAAGAACCAGCCAAACCATTTATCAGATTCATCCTTCCCTTTTGGGATTCAAAGTTCTCAATTTTCTTAACCAGATCCCTGATATCATATCCCAGATATAGGCAAACGGCTACCGCCGCAAAAATTGAAGTAAGAAGTTGTGGCGCTATAACTTGGAGATTTATTGGATATTTTTCACCCTTCCAAAAGAGGTCCACAGATAAGCCGTCCAAGGATAGTTTAATATTTTCCCAATATAAATTTGCTTTTTTGTTTTTACCAATCCAAAAAATTTGACTCTTTGTCTTTGAGGTCATTCTTCTTATATATTCATTGTCATAATTCAAAACAGCCAGATCAGTACTTTTTAAATATCTTAAAATCTGACTTTTTTCTTCTGCTATTTGTTCGATCCCAGTAAAGTTTTCTGTATGGACCGGTAGAACTGACGTTATCACTGCGATATGAGGTTTAGCAAACGAGGTCAGATATTCTATATCACCAGGATGATCTGCGCCCATCTCTAGAACTATACGACTATACTGAGATTTTTCAAAAATCAACTTTCCTAGCATCTGGAAGATTATTCCCAACCAACCTTTAATACTATTGATATCCTCAGGGATTTTTTCTTGAAAGACTGATAGGGGCAAACCAATTTCTGTATTGTAGCCATCGGCCGGTATATAAACCTCTGAGCTTTTCAGCATTTGTCCAATGGCTGTCTTGACGGTTGTTTTACCTGCGCTGCCCGTAACGCCGATAACCTCAATTTTATTCTTCTTTAAATATAAGTATGTAAGAATTCGAAATTTATATACAATAATTTTTTTGAATGTTGCTTTCATTTATTTCACCTTTTCTGTTGGTGGTATCTGATAATATTTTAACAGATAATCCAGCATTTTACCGACAATTGGAGCCGCCGAACTTTCAGCCCAGGGAATCCCTTTGGGTTCATCAATTTTTGCCAAAACAACAAATTTCGGTTCATCTGCCGGTGCAAAACCAATAAACGTGCCAATATTTTTACTTGCCTCGTATCCACCACCTTCTTTTTTTGGAACCTGTGCAGTTCCAGTTTTGCCTGCCACTTTATAGCCAGCCACTTTTGCTTGATACCCATGGCCATTCTCGACCACAGAGACCATCATTTTGGTCATATCCTGGGCTGCTTTTTCAGAGATTACTCTCCGAACTCCCTTTGGCTGGGTTTGATCATTTCTTTTTTTGTTATCAGTAATCTTTTCGACCACGTAGGGCTTCATCATCTTTCCACCGTTCGCTATGACAGCAAAACTGTTTAACATCTGAAGCGGAGTCGAGGAAATACTTTGGCCAAAACTCATAGTTGCATAGCCGTGGTCATTAAGTTCTTTTGGGTCATAGACCCTACCCGAAACCTCTCCGGGTAACTCTATACCGGATAGTTCTCCGAATCCAAATTTACGAACATAGTCATAAAAAAGGTCTTTCCCCAGCTTTTGTTGCACCCAGGTCGAACCAGTATTAAGAGAATTTTCTAAAACATAAGTCATTGTACACATACCATGAGCTTTTTTGTCAGAGTTCATGATCTTATATCCATTTAGATTAATGCTACCTGTATCCTCAAACTTTGTTTCCGGGAGTATCTTGTTTGCATCAAGCCCAGACGCCAGAGTGATAACTTTAAAGACTGATCCTGGCTCATACGTATCTACGACGGCTTTATTCTTAAAAACTGCATAATTATCTTGCTTTATCTTGTCATACTTATTTGGATCAAAAACTGGGTTGTTTGCCATGGCTAGAATTGCCCCAGTTGCAGGATCTATTACTATTACTTGGCCCCCAGCGGCTCCAAATTTATTGACCGACTCGCTTAGTTGTTTTTCGGCCTCACCTTGGATGTATCTGTCTATAGTTAAGTAAAGATCTTCTCCATCCACTGGGGCCTTCGATACATTGTTGCCAAAAGCTATTTTAATGCCCTTATCGTCAGCCTCTTGCTTCAGCGTTCCAGGAGTACCGTTTAGTTCATCATTAAAGTATTCCTCTAAGCCATAGTTCCCTACTTGTTCAGCGTTAACAAAGCCCAATAGAGATGATGCTAGGCTGCCTTCCGGATAATATCGCCAATGCTCATCAGAAAGACCCACCCCTTTTAGTTTTTTTTTGGCTATCTTATCCGCTTCTTCCTTGCTCAATCTGTGTTTTATCGCTACATATTGAGTTTTTTGTGATAACTTCTCGCTAATGTCTTTCTTGTCCATACTCAGTGTCTCTGCCAAGAAATTGACAGCTTCTTCCTTTTTTTCAACCTTTGGTGGCTCAGCGAAAACGAGACTAAGTGTTTGATTGGTAGCTAAAAGATAGGGAGTATTTCCTAAGGAATCTTTGGCAAATATTTTCCCTCTTTTCGCTGGTATCGTATCTTTTATCCAATGTTGTACTGAAGCAATTTTGGTGTAATAGCTATGGCGCACAATTTGTAGGTGAACCAATCGACCAACGATTAGGAAGAAAAAAAGCACAAAAATAACCAAAACAAATGGAACTCGTTGCTTTTGAATAACTGCATTATGGTAGCTTCTCATAAATAATCACCTCAGCCGAACTGGTTAATTATACCCTATCCCGATTTTACTTTAAAGCAATAGTGGCTGGGGCGGTGATATAGTTAATTTTTTTTACTGGAACCATACCAGAATCTTTGAGACCTTTTTCTATTTCTTGAATCGATTGGAGCCTCGATGATTCTATCTCTAAGCGCTCTTTTTCTTCCATAAGTTGCTGCCTTTCACTTTCTAGCTTTGCAATATCGTAACCCCTGACAGCCATTTTGTTAGATTGGGAAAGATAAAGGAGGCCGCCGACTAATATCAGCAGCAATATCATGCCAATAATACCAAACCTACCAAACCGAAATTGTGGTCGGTAGCTACGATTATATTTTCTTCTCTTGGTTCGATCCCTCATCTTTCCCTCTCCTCCTTTTGTTTTTGTTTTCACCCTCCCTTAAGGCTACTTGCATTTTATATTTTTTCGGCGACCCTTAGCCTTGCACTCCGGCTTCTAGGATTATTATCAATTTCAGCTTGAGTCGCTTGGATAACTTTTTTGTTTATTATTTTAAGTTTCGCTTTTTCACCACAGACGCACTTTGGAAAATTTGGCGGACATTGGCACGGATTTGTTTCTCTTTTAAAATAATTTGCTACGATATAATCTTCTCTTGAATGAAATGTGATTATTGCTATTCTCGATCCTGGCGCCATGACCTCAATCGCCTTTGGCAAAAACTCTTCTAACCTCTGTAATTCTTGATTAACTTCCATTCTGATAGCTTGGAATGTTCTCGTTGCAGGCTGTGTTTTTTTTGGCCAAAATCTTTTTGGAATGCTTGCTTCCACTATTTCTGTCAGTTGAGTGGTTGTTTCTATTTCTTTGCTCAATCTGGCTTGGCAAATTTCTTTAGCAATCCTTGAAGCAAATTTTTCATCAGAATTGTGTTTAAGTATTTGCTTTAGTGTATTTTCTGAATACTTATTCACAACTTCCCTAGCTGTTAAAGATTGGCGTTGATCCATCCTCATGTCGAGGATTGATTGACCTTTGAACGAAAACCCTCGTTCAATTTTGTCAAGCTGGATAGATGAAACTCCCAGATCGATTAATATCCCGCCGTTTATGACAACTCCTTCTACTGCTTTAGCTATTTCGCTAAAATTGCTATGGAATGGTTTGAAGCGCTTGCCAAAGGTTTCTAGCTTTGTTCTTGCGCCATTTAGAGCCTCCTCGTCCTGATCTATCCCGACTACGATGCCGTTGGGTCCAGTTTGCCCCAAAAGGGCGTCAGAGTGTCCCCCAAGGCCAACAGTAGCATCGACAAAGTTTTGGTCGCTCTGCGGCGATAACTCTTTTATCACTTCTTGTAAAAGAACTGGTATATGTCTATCTTTCATCTTTCTCCTCGAGCAAATAGCTAGCAGTCAGATGGCCTCTAGGGCCTTTTGCAAATCCAAAGTTTTATTTTGGTTTTTCTGGCGTCGCCAGAGTCAATAATCTGTGGAGATATAATTTAGTTGGGCTAAATTTGAGGTGGATGTTTGTTCTAATAAGGTGCTCGCTGGCTGCTAGCTACCTACTCAAGCTATTTGCTTTTACAAAACTTATATACCTAATTCTTCAGCGATTCCGACGCTGTCTTTTTCAATGTTCGATCTATATTCTTCCCAGACTTTCGTTGACCAAATTTCTACATGGTCGCCTAAGCCTGTAACGATAACTTGATTTTTGATACCAGCATATTGTCGTAAAGTTGCCGGTAAAACTACTCTCCCCTGCTTATCAATCTCTACATTAAAAGCACCAGACAAAATAAAGCGCGCATAGGCTCTCGATTTACTTTGTGTCTGGGGCAAATTAACCAATTTTTCGGATTGCTTATCCCAGGCCTCTTCTGGATACAAAGAAAGACAATTGTCCAAACCCTTTGTCACAATCGCGCCACTGGCCAGGCGACCTCGAAACTTGACTGGGACAGCTAGTCTTCCTTTTTCATCTATGTTGTGTATGTATTCGCCTATAAACATCTTTTCCTTTGTAGTGAGGTTGTGTTAATCTATCCTCTAATATCCCCACTTATCCCCACTTTCTTCCACTTGAAACCATTATATACCACACGTCTCCACTTTGTCTATAATATTTTCTATATTTAAAGCAAAAAAGTAGTATACAAATAATAATGGCTCTATTGAGCCATTATTTAAGGAGATATTAATTTACTAGTTCTGAGGTGGCTTGGTTATCCACAATTTATGTTTCTAACCTACTCTTTTTAACCGTTTCGAGCCTCATCTTGCCTTTTATTTCTCTCTTCGATGATCTCGTTCATGCCATCTTGTGTTTTAGCTATAGATTCATTTGTTTTGTCTCTTTCTTCACTGTGTCCGAAAAATTGCGGTACATATTCTGTGCCAACCGCCTTTTCCGCTACATCAAAGCTCTCAATTTGGTTAACGCCCCTGCTATCTGTAATAGTTTTTTGTGCTGTATTTGCATATTCACCTGCTGCATCAAGCGTCTCTTCCTTGGCTACTTTCTTAATATATGCGTAACCTCCACTTAATTCACCGAGGCCAGCTTTATCTCCCTTTTTAACTTTTTCAAGCGCATCATAGTCCGCATTCTCTTCCTCTGCATGAGCCTGAATCGCCGCTGTGTTTTCGGCTCTGCCGTAATCAGAACCTTCCTCAGTAACTAATTGCTCCCTACCTTTTGCCTTAAAATTTGCTGACTCTTCTGGTGTTAGGCCACCTTGCTCTACTCCCATTTTCTACTCCTTAATTATTAAATT
>JBAXEY010000031.1:0-9333 GCA_037140175.1 bacterium
ATATATTTCCATTAGAGTATTAAGATGAAAATATTTCGCATTTAATAAAAACGTTAAAAGGTTTATCGGGGATCTGTGCCCTGAAAAAGAAAGCCAAAGATAAGTTATATCAAGCCTTCCGTTAACCACTTTGTCAGCTATCTCTAGGTATCTAAAGTGATCTTGAAAAACGATGTTTCGAGCAGATGAAAAAATATAAAAACAATAATAAGTGAAGAAAGAAATAACAATTGCTATCGTTCCTATAAGCAAATATCTTCTCTCTTTTACGTTACGACAAAATTTTTGAAAGTTTTTTCTTTGCATTTTTTTCCGAATAATTTTCTTTTGCATGTCTTAGCGCTTCGCTAGAAATTTTATTCCATAATTTCTTGTCAGTATATAATTTTATGGTGTTTTCGGCAAACTGCCTTGGATCATCCGAGATGAAGACATTAATTCCGTTTCGTAATCCCATTCCCTCTGCTCCGATACTGGTGGAGACAACGGGTAAACCACGGCTGAGGGATTTTGCAATCTTGCCCTTAAACCCAGCGCCGTAGCGTAGAGGAGAGACAAAAACCTTAGAACGGTTGAACAAATCATCGAGCTCTTGGTCGGACAAAAAACCCTGAATCACAAAATCTTTTTCTTCCAGTTTTTTTATCTCCTCTGGAACGTTAGACCCAACGATTGTAACTTTGATATCTTTCTCCTTTAGATATGGGTATATTTCCTTTTTAAACCAGACAACTGCGTTAGCATTAGGAGCATGGTTAAATCCTCCCAGGAAAAAAACTCCATTTCTTTGGTCGAAGCTTATTAATTCAGAAGGTACAGCTTCCTTCTCCACCCATGGATATAGGAAGGTGTCGGCATCTGGGAGTTCTCGTTTGATGATGTCAACTTCTTCTGTACTGACGAGCCAAGTTTTATCTGATTTTATCATGAGATCAAGTTCGATCTCCTTTGTTTCCTGAGCGTTTTCTTCCATTTCTTTATCATTTTCTATCTTGGCCTGTCTTAACTCGCGAATATGATGTAGGTCGTGAGTAAGGAAATGTATTTTTGAATTAGTATATTTTTTTACTATATCTATATAGTATATGGCTATTGGCGCTCGAGATAAAATAGTAGTTTCTATATATTTCCCATTTTTGAGGATAAACTCTTCGAATGAAACTTTTCCGTAGACAACTTCTATTCCCATCTGCTGTAATTTTTCAGTATAGTCAGGCACTTTATGTAAATCGTTAGCCCAAAAAATTATTTTGTATCCAAGTTCAGAAAATATCTTCAGATATTGATAGGTTATAAATGAGCCAGCGTCTTGATCCCATCTAGGGACTTGATGATCAACATAGAGCATGATTTTCTTTCCTTTTGACCGGTCTCTAGCAAGAAAGGGGCCGTCGGTTTCTTTGATATTTTCTTTGCTTAGGGTGCTTTTCCATTTTTTATAAAAGGTGTTAAGATTCTCGACCTGGTGTTTTTTCATTCCCGAAGAGATATCTGTTCCGGAGCTGATACCTTCAAAATGAACCACTTCGGACAAAGGCTGGTAAATGACGCGGAAGCCCGCTTCTCTAACCTTGAAGGCCAGGTCGGAGTCCTCGCAATATCCAGGAGAAAATTCCTTCCCAAAACAACCAACCTTATTAAATAATTTATTTGAGATCATAATCGAAGCGCCAGAGATATAGTCAACTTCTTTTAGATAATTATATTCATAGTTATTTGCATCATGGTACCTACCGTAGTTCCATGCGTTTTTGTTTTTCCAGATTATTCCCCCTGCCTCTTGTAGCCGTCCATCCGGATAAACAAGCTTTGAGCCAGCTAGACCGACATTGTTATAAGTAAAAGTGAGAAGCAACGAGTCGAGCCAACCAGGCTTGACCATTGTATCGTTGTTCAAGAAAACCAGATACTCACCATGTGCCGCTTTTGCTCCCGCATTACAGCTACCTACAAAACCAAGATTTTTCAGGTTTTTGATATATACAATATTTTTTATCTTTTCCAGCCCCTGTCTGGTCCTGTCAGTCGAACCATCGTCAACAACTATTACTTCAAAGCTAGACGTGTCGGTTAGATTATGGAGAGATTTGAGACAGGTATAGGTAAACAACCAATTGTTATAAACGGGAATAATGATTGAAGCCTTTGGACTTTGGTGTTTTGAAAAGGCTAATGGTTTTTTCATAAAACAATTTAATGTCTTGCGTATATTGTAGGTATCAAAAATCGGTCTAAGTATTTTCTCCTGAATGATTTTTGGTACAAACTTTTTTATTAGCCTCACAAACAGAGAACCTTGTGAATGTGTTTTTGTATGAATGAGAGATCCCCTTACTTCATTGAGGTGAGAGGTCATGATCGCTAATGCTTCCTTTTGTGTTTTTAATTCTTTTGCCAAGCTCTCGGTCTGTATCTCTAGGCTAGCTACTTTTCTGCTAAAAAAGGTATATTTTTGTTCTGGCAGGACGTTGTTTAAGATTACATTACCTTTCAAGGTATCTGTTGGCCGCATACTGCAAAGAGCGACTATATACGTACTCGCCTTGGCATTGATCTCGTTTATTTTATAATGATCAAACAGATCCTGAGAATCTTTAAGTTTTTTTTGCTTCAGTACCTCCGTAGATGACAGGTAGTTACTCTCCGCATTTTCTTGATAATACATATCTACTGATTTGAACTTCTTTTTTAATATACCCATAAATTCTTCTGGTGAAAGCTCGTTTAGGTGAAAGGGGTTACCTGCAGGATAAACGTTTATGTTTGGTGTGGACATCATTAGTTGACCATCATTTTTTAAAACCCTTTTTATTTCTTCGAGAAATATCTTCTGGTCATCTGCAGTTATATGCTCAATAGTTTCAAAGCTTACAACTATATCAACAGAGCTGTCTGCTAATGGGATAGTAGTAGCTGAGCCTACAAGAAAGTTGACTCCTGGATATTTGGCCTTTGAGTAATTAATTGCCTCCTCAGAGATATCAACTCCAAAAACTTTTTTGGCTCCACCTCTTAATAAAAGATCAGAGCCATAGCCCTCGCCGCTAGCAATATCTAAAACGATTTTATTCTTTACAATCTTTCTTGCAAAAAGGTAACGATTAATATGCTCAACATAGAGAGGTTGATCTGTATTTACTTCGGGGATCATTCTTTCACCAGTAAATTTCATTTTTGACCCCCCGATATAATGATGTCATGTTCCAGGTCGACTAGGCCGCCAGATTCATAGTCTCTGTTTACAACCCGAAAGGAAGCTAAATCATCCTCCCAGTCTAATATTCTTCCAGAAGAATCTGCAATAGCAGGTGAAATAGAGTAATGGCCCGGTGCGAGAATATTCTCAATCTTATACTTTACTTCTACCAAACCTTTATCAAATTTACTTGTATCAACTTTCTTGAATTCTGTGTTAGTGACAAAGATTTGTTTTCCCGAAGCATCTCGAATAACTATCCCAAAGACAGGATTTACTACTCTAGTTTTTATTTTATATCTCACAAGTATGAAAAAAGCTGAGCCAGATTCGAAAACTGTGCCTGCTTTTTGGTTTTGGTTAAGAATATCGACCTTTTCGACGCCAGTATTTTTTTCTTTATTAACTTCTTCTGTTGCTTCAGTATTAGTGCGCTCAATTTCGTCGCCTACATTTTGCTCAATATATTGTCTAGAAATCTTATCAGCTCGGCCAATATCAAACACCTTTCCTTTACGAAGAAGAAGGGCTCTATCGCAATACTTTTTTACGACGTCAATATTATGAGTTACCAAAACAACAGTTTTACCTCTTTTCTTATAATCCTCAAATTCATCCAAGCACTTTGCTTGAAAATTGCTATCACCAACGGCTAATACTTCGTCCATTAATAAGATTTCTGCATGGGCGTTGATAGCTAGGGAAAAAGCAAGCCTGACCTGCATTCCTGAGGAGAAGTTTTTAAATTTCATATCTATGAACTCCTCTAGCTCTGCAAACCGGACAATATCATCAAATTTTTCTGAAATTTCACTTCTTCTCAAGCCCAATATGGCCCCACCTAGAAATACGTTTTCTCTGGCCGTTAACTCTGGATTAAAACCAACACCGAGCTCTAGAAAAGGAGATAATTTTCCGTTAATTGTGATCTTGCCACTATCAGGAACATATATGCCAGCTAGCATTTTTAATAACGTACTTTTGCCACTACCATTTCTGCCGATAATACCAAAAAACTCACCTTCTTTAATCTCTAGGCTAACGTCGTCTAATGCTTTGAATTTCTCATACCTTTTTTTTGTAAACAGGCCAAGAGCGGCACCTTTCAAAGTTGTCGTTTTTTCGTGTGGGATACGAAATGTTTTTGATAGGTTTTCAACTTTGATTACTACTTCTTTTCCGCTATTTGTGGCCATATTTCCGTATTTTTCCATGAAGTTTTACACGCATTCTTTCTTCATAAGTTTTGCTACACTTCTTCCGCAAATTTGGCGGCTGATTTATTAAAATATCGATAACCGATTATAAAGATAATAAAAGGTAAAATATAAGGAATCCAGACATATTTCCAGCTCAATGTATTCCAGGCCGTTGTGGTTTGGTTGGTTATCAGTAGATATCTTGCGTCCTGAATGATTTGTGCGGCAGGGTTTAAAAGCATTATCTTCCCGATGGTGACTGGTACCATACTTAGTGGGTATAGGATTGGTGTTGCATAAAACAACACTGACAATATAACCTCCCAGATGTGGGCAATGTCACGAAATTTCACAAACAGAGCACTCAAAAAGAAAGAAACCCCTACGGTTAATACAAAAAATTCAAACATTACGAGCAAAAGTAAAAATACATCTAGGCCAGGGACAATCCGGAGAACAGCCATAAAGATAAAAACCACAACCAGATTTAGCATAAAAGTTATAAATGAGGTTATGCCGACAGAGATTACTAAAACAATTCTTGGGAAATATACTTTTCTTATCAAATCACCATTCTCAACAATTGCTCCAAGCGAAATAGCAGTTAATTCAGAGAAGAATCCCCACATCACCACACCCAAAAGGAGATAGACTGGATAGTTTGGTATAGAAGCACCAATTTTTAGTATGCGAGTGAAGACAATGTATAAAACTACAAACAGCATTAGTGGCTTTACTAATGACCAAAGATATCCCAAAACAGAACCTTGATATTTCAGTTTAAAGTTAGTTAACGCCAGCTCTTTTATCAAGCCCAAATATTTATAATTTAATTTCTTAATAAACATGGATTTACCAGGGAATTCTAACACAATAATGCTTAATAATAAAGATTAAATTCAGGCCGAGCACCCAAATAAAAGCCTATGAGATTCCCTTTTGTCCTAAAGATATTCAAGGTAAAAGAAAATTAATGCAAAACAAATTGGATTACCAGCCGATATTAAAAAAAGGATTCAGGGTGACCTAGGCTCAGATCAGATTGACCTCAATGGTGTTTCTGTAAGCATAACAAAAACAATTCCTTTTTTATAAACCGTCGTCCTTGAAATCCGGTTCTGTTATTTCGGAATGATTGATCATCTCAAGTGGATATTCTTTTCCTCCAGTAAAATTTCTAATGGCTTCAATTATATAGAGTCCGTATAGTTCATCTTTATCCATGTTATAAATTTCATTTGGCGTGAAAAATTTTGTTTCTGTTATATCTTCTGACAAATCCTCTGGCTTTCCGAATATATCTCCAATAAATAATATTTCCATAGCTGTAATAGATAATGAAGGTCTATGACGAAACCTAGAAAATATCCCCAGAATCGATGTAGGTTCAAAGTCAAAGCCGGTTTCTTCTTTCACTTCTCTTTTGACGCCCTCTATCAATGTCTCACCTCTCTCCCAGCTGCCACCAGGGATGTTCCATTTGTCCTTGTTTGGGCCATCCGATTCTTTCACCAATAATATTTTTCCTTCTCTCTGGATGATTGCACCAATTGCAACAAACGTTTGATCAAAGTTTGTCTTATCCATAAAATTTCTTCCTAACGAACACTTACAGTAACGATTATTATTTATTATTGATTTTGTTCTATGATAAGCGACGCTTCATAAAGGTTTTCAGCGATAATGCCTGGGGTGTTTTCTTTATTAATTTTATTCTTTTCGTTTGCGCCATAACCAGTTTCTACCAAGATAGTCTTACAGCCTGCAAGATTACCAGCCTTTATATCTTTCAAATTATCACCAATCATGTAGGATTTATTTAAATCAACATCCAAATCTATCGATGCTTGCTTTAGCATCCCAATTCCTGGCTTTCGACAGTCACATACTATCTTGTATTTACCGACTCCGTGTTCGGGGTGGTGTGCACAATAATAAAATGCGTCTATTTGTGTGTGGAATTTATTTAACTCAAGATTGAGATATTCGTGTATATTTTCTACATCCTCTTCTTTGTATAAGCCACGACCAATTCCTGCTTGGTTTGTTACAACCACGACCAGAAAACCACTTTTTTTGAAAGACTTAATAGCTTTAGGAACATCTTTTATAAGTTCAAAATCTTCAACCTTGTGGAGATATTTTTTTTCTACATTAATAGTTCCGTCTCTATCAAGAAAAACTGCTTTATTCATTATGAGTAAATAATCTAGATTCAACTAAGGAGCAAATGATATGACCAATAGTAATGTGGGCTTCCTGTATTCTGGGGGTACTGTCGGAAGGCACACATAGAGCAATGTCTGAAATATTTTTTATATCTCCACCTTTTTGTCCGGTAAGGCCCACTGTTTTTGCTCCAATAGTTTTTGCTTTCTCGAGGGCTAGACAAACATTTTTTGAATTTCCGCTTGTGCTAATGCCGATGACCAGATCCTCTGGCTTTGTCAAAGCTTCTACCTGTCTCGAAAAAACGTAGTCGTAGCCATAGTCATTGCCGATGGCGGTGAGTATCGATGTATTTACAGTTAAAGATATTGAAGGGAGTGCCTTCCTCTCCATTTGGAATTTACTGACAAATTCTGCAGCTAAATGTTGTGAATCTGCAGCGCTCCCGCCGTTTCCCATAAAGATTATCTTTCCATTATTTCTAAAAGTTGCTATCGTAGCATCTATTATTTTGGAAATTGTTTTTACTATTTCAGGATTATCAATGATGGACTTTTTAGTTTCCACGCTATCGTTTAATTCATTCACTATTCGCTGTATGTTTTCCATGTCTTGCTCCTTATAGATGGTTTACTTCCCAAGTCTGTAATCCGTTAAAATCAAAAGCGAAGTTTACTATTTGACCCCCGGTCTCTTCTAACCTTTTTGCGATAATGTGTTTTTTTTCAAAAGGACAAAAAACTAATAAATATCCTCCACCTCCTGCTCCCAGTATCTTTCCTCCTGTAGCCCCATTTTTTCTAGCGACTTCGTAAAGATCGTCAATTTGAGCATTACTAATGTTTTTATCTAAACATCTTTTTTTCACCCATGCTTCATGGAGAATGTCCCCAAAATCATCTAGCCGACCCTGTAGCAACGAACATTTCATTTCTATGGCTAGTCGCTTCATATCGTCAAGGGCGTTAACAACTTCTATTTTTTTATCTATATATGATTGTTTTTGATTTTTAATAATATTCGCAGACAATCTGGTTTTACCCGTATAACATAGTAACAGCCTATATTGAAGTTCATTCACTATTTTGTCAGAGACACGAAGCGGGTTCAC
Organism: bacterium; assembly: GCA_037140175.1. Classification (GTDB taxonomy): domain Bacteria; phylum Patescibacteriota; class CPR2; order UBA1875; family CAIMLA01; genus CAIMLA01. The sequence continues at coordinate 7,676 of JBAXEY010000031.1, forward strand.
AATAACATTGTCTTTATTGAATTCAATAAAGTTGAATCCACCGAAAGTTGCTGCGTATTGATCTTGCATTCCCCCACCGATTTTTAAGTCTTTTCTCTCAATTTCATAAGCCAGCTCAGCAATATCATAATTCGTTAATGGTTTCTTCAAAAGCTCCTTAAAAACCCCAATCAGACAAACTACCATTGTAGATGATGATCCTAGTCCAGAGCCAGGAGGAGCATCGCTATGGATAAACAAATCCAGCCCTTTGTTATAGCCAAATTTATTGATTACCCCTTTGACAAGATCTAATTCTCCGTCATAAATCAACTTGTCACTTATTTTATATTTGGCTATCATATCGTAATCTAGAGATTTAATTGATATGTGGCCATTATTTCTAGTAGCTAGAGTGCTATAAGCATATTTGTCTATAGTCACAGAAAGAACCACCCCACCACGTTCTTCGGGATATGGACTAACATCAGTTCCGCCACCACAAAAGCTAATTCTTAGCGGAGCCTTGCTTCTGATAACTACTTTATTCTTGTTAGAGCGCCTATTTTGCTCATTGAGTTTATTTGACATATCAAGGAAATTATAACACTAACTATTTTTGATTGAAAAGTGCAGAATTGTAAAATAGCCTGATTTATGAGAGAATAGCTGCTGAAGAAATAGGTTTGAAGAGCTTAAATTATAAATGATTTATAAAGAAGACTTAGAAAAAATTAGAGAGGCTAAAAAAAAGGATGGAACCCTTTTTTTAGTAAAAAAAATACCCAATTCAATTTATTGGAGATCTAGAAACCGGCTTGTCGGAGCAAGATTATCAAAAAGACAAACAAGGCTTTACAATAGTTGGATAAAAAAATACGAGCTTTCTGAATTTAAGGAATTAAAATACAAGCCAAAGCTTTCTGTTTTAGTTCCTGTCTACAATGTGAAATCTGTCTGGTTGAATAAGTGTATTGAATCCGTCCTCTCTCAGAACTACGAGAACTGGGAGCTATGTTTATATGATGATGCCTCAACGATGGCTGAGACAATACAGACATTGCACGAATGGGAGGGTCGAGACGAGAGAATAAAAATCAGCTTTGGTAAAGTCAATCAACATATTTCTGGTGCATCTAATAGGTGCTTGGCTATGGCAACGGGGGATTTTGTTGCCCTTTTAGATAATGATGATGAGTTGACACAGAATGCACTTTATGAGGCCGCAAAAGTTTTAAATGATAACTTAGCTTTAGATTTTATTTATAGTGATGAAGATAAAATAGACGAAGAAGGAACGAGGAAGGACCCTTATTTTAAGCCTGATTGGGCTCCTGAGCTTTTTCTGTCACAAATGTATACTTGCCACCTAGGAGTCTATAGAAGATCAATAATGGAGAAGATTAATGGGTTTAGAGTTGGGTATGAAGGCTCACAAGATTACGACTTAGTCTTAAGGTTTATCGAACAAACCAATCCTCAGAAGATTTGCCATATACCAAAAATCCTTTATCATTGGAGGACTCTAAAGACTTCTACGGCATCAAGTGGTAAAGCAAAAACATATACGTTAGATGCTGGAAGGAAAACCCTAACGAATTATTTAGAGCGCAATAAGATTCAAGGGAAGGTTGAACTTGGGCTATCTTCTAATACTTATCATGTAATAAATAATATAG
>JBAXEY010000032.1:0-9134 GCA_037140175.1 bacterium
TCTACGATCACATCATCTATATCTATTCCGATTTTCATAAAGGTAAGTATATAGAAAAGCAGATAACTTTCAATAGACAAGGACCCTATATGCCTGGTTTTCAATAATATTAATTGACCGCAAACCAAATTTTGTGTATTATTCCACTCAAAAGCTCAGCTTCGTACCTTGTGTCCACTATATCGAGGAGGAGGGTCCAATGTTCCAGTTTATGGCTATCTTTTTCCTAATTATCGGCCTTTTCTTGGCAATCGTCGGAGTTGCACTCAGCGTCAGGGCCTATCGAGGCCTTGTCGAAGGCAAAGAAGCAACTCAGATGTTGGAGCTCGAGTCCGAGGAGCTGTTCGGAGTCTTTGTCTTCTGCCTCGGCGCCGTTCTAGCTGGAAGCACTGGGATACTGCTCATCGTCTTCCACTGAAACTACCTTTCCCCATAACAAAAGTGGGGTGGACAATTCTGTCCACCCTTCGGGCCAAACGTCTGATATAGATTCAGGCGCTTGGCCCTTTTTCAAAATTGGACCAATATATCAATTGCTTTTTTTATGCCTTCAGCCTAAGATATTGATGGTAAATTATGGAACAATCCGAAAGCTCACAAGACAAAATCAATCAAGAAGTAGCAAGGCCACCTGTTATGTCCGAAACCAAACCAGAAGATCAGGAATCCAGCAAGATAGCTAAACTCAAGGCCATTTCGCCCGAATCAATCCAAGCCATAGATGAATTGGCACCAGGTTTTTTTGATTATGAAACATCAAAATCTGAAAAAGTCGGCCAAATCAAAAAACCAATAATCCATGGGACAGGGTCTCTGGCTTTAGAACGAATTATTACTCAAGGGTTTATCACGCAATCTGGCACTGAGGTTATGCATGGAGAAAGAGCGGCTATAAGCCAAGGAACGTCTGATATCCGACCCATCTCTTTTGCTGAATTAGACTCTCTGGGCCAAGGTGAGGCCGTCGCTCATTTTTATGCAATGCTAGTTGCTGGAAAACCAGACTTAATTTTTGATTCTGCAAAAATCGCTAATGAGACTAGGGTAGAGAGCTTCCTGCGAGCCTTGAATGGAAAAGGAATTGACGACGGTGTTGAATTAAAAACTGCCAGAGCCATACTAAAATCAAAACCTGACCAAAACCCGGGACTAACTAGAGAGTGGGTAAGGAAAGATACCGACACGAAAATAGAGCTAATGTCACAAGAAGGTGCATACACCTTTAATCCAGAGTTGATGAAGGCAAATATATCATTGCTCGAACAGGTTATTAATGGGAATTTCACAGACCCGCAGGAGCTCGGAGAGTGTTTGATGCGCTTGGATTGTCTCAACGATATCAGATATTACTATTCCGAAAAAGGAGCCAAGCCAGAACCTTGGTCAATGATGGCTGTGTTACTTGAAAGGGCTATACAAGATATCACAGATTCTGAAACTGTCGTAGGAAACCAAATGAGACAGAAATTAGAGTCAATGAAGCACAAATTAGAAAAGTTTGAATCTATGGACCCAACAGAGAGGGAAAAGCTCGCTTCACAATATCCATGCGTCATCCTCCTCGAAGGAGATGGGCTGGAGCTAAGGCCTGTAGATTGGATGATATCCTGCCAAGAGTTACATTGCGAAGAAAACGTAAGCCCAGATAAAATCCGCCAGATAAGAGTCCCCCAGCTACACGTTGAGGAAGTAAAAGCTATGCTGGACCAAGCTGGATTAAGTGCAGTTGAAGTAATCCCTTTTGAATACTATGAGATTGAAAACGCTCTAAGTCAAAAATAAATTGCTCACTAGATTTCGCTTTTATTTATTGCACTTTCGATAAGTTTTTGGCCTATTTCACCCCAATCTAGCCGGTCTTTTGCTTCCTCGATGGGGAAAACAAACCGCTCTCTGGCATCATCGTCTGGATCGTTTATTGGCTCATCAATTAATTTCACATAGGCCCAATATCTTAGAAAGTATTTTATTTCGTTCGTTTCGAGATTTGTTTCCTTCAAGTATCCAATTGGTCCACATTTCAATACTTCGGCTGAAATTTCTTCGCATGTTTCTCTTTTCAATGTCTCTTCCCAACTCTCGTCAGACTCGGGATGGCCACCCGGGCAACCATAATTTCCTTTCCCACTTTTATATAAAACGATGTGATCTTTGTCGGTAAATGAAATCGCCTGGACTTGAGTAATAGGATTAAGCTTACTAAGATTGACAGAGTCGAAAAGCTCTAATCTTACCCTTTTCCCGAACCAGTCAATTTCTGTTTTTGCTAAAGGTTTATCCATCATATTTTTTACTTCCTTTGTTTGGGCAAATTAATCATATTCTTTACTATAAAGTCTTTTATTGCCAATGTCGTTCCATCCTTCATCTCAGGCATGCTTTCAGCTACCCAAACTGCGAAACGATAAAGGTTCTCATTCAAGATATCTATCCATTTACCATTTAGGGCCAAGAATACGAAAAGGGTGCAAACAGCAATCCGTTTATTTCCATTTTCAAATGGATGATTTTTTATCATTAGATAGAATAGAGCTGCCGCCTTGTCTTCAAAGGTCGGATATAAATCTCTCCTATTGTATGTTTGGAATGGCTCATTAACATAGCTTTCTAGGATACCTTTGTATCGAGTTTCAAATTCAGGTATTGGCTCATCCCACTCCATCGATTCCTTCGCTAATCTATAGGCTATTTCTCTAACATTGTTTGTCGTAAGCCTTTGAATAATCATTATTCATTCCCAAGTCTTTTTAAAGCAACGGAGTATTCTTTTAGGACTCTGTCCATTGCTTGCTCAACTTGAACCTCATCTTCCCCAGATTTGACCTCAATAACAATGTTTGTCTTCGCTCCAAGAACACGAATATCAATCGCATAGTTACGACCAATTCTCTCCGCTTTTAATCGGCCAGTTTTAATTTGCTTTAAGACCGCTTCTCGACTTATCCCTAATAGCTTTGCCACCTCAGTTGTACTCAAATATTTTTTCTTCATGATAACCTTTCTTCTATAGGTTTTCATAGGATAACTACTTTATCAATAGTTATCGCGCTTTTTTACACCTTTATTGGTTCCGTCCATATCAACATCTCCTGCAAACCATTGAGTACGTTTACTTTGTTAAGGACAACTTCTCTGTTCCATCCTTAACGACACCTTGTTCCTCAGGGTAAACTCACACCTTAGTTGTAACTTGTTTATTAGCTATCTTCTCAATCCCGTCTTTAACAACTAAAGTGGCTCTACAATCATCCTCGTTATATTCGAGGATTCGTTTTAGGATTTTTTCATCCTTGGTATTCAAATAATCGTTGTACCACTGAATCGAAAGCGCCCCTGAAGGTGATTCATCCCGCCAGGAAAAGCCTAGGTAGACTGCAATTGCCTTGATTCCGTAGCTAGATAGTGGCCAGTCGGTACTTTTGAGTACAATTTGGTAGAGATCAATCACGTTCGGTGAATCATAAAAATCGTCAACTTCTTCTTTTGAAACGACATCAGGGTATAGTTTCTGCATCTTCTTGTAAACCGTCTTCTCATGAGGAGAGTAATAATAAACTGCATAATCATTTCTCGGTAATGAATGAATATAATCCCAAAATCCTGCCCAAGCTTGTTTTTCGCCTTTAGGCGAACACTCCTTGGCTGTAAAATCGAGAAATCTCTCCTTACCAGTCTCGTTGTTGCGCTCATAAACGCCGTGAAGATAGACGAAATCTTGAGTCGGGTCGTCCTCGATATCAAAAAATAGCTCATACGTAACTTCTGGGAAAGTTATGTCGTCATAGACAACAGGACCCCTATCGTTGGCCAAAATATCGGCTCGAACCATTATCTTTGCTAAAGTCTTTTCGCCAACCCCTGATAAAAATTGTTTGTTCTTTGCCTTTCGATCTTTTACTTCTTCCAAATCAATATTGATAACGTCCTCGACTTTATCAATCCCTAGATCTTCGTTTATTTTGTCTCTTTTTGATCTACCAAGGTAGAATATATTGGTTAAATCGTGCTCATCTTTGGCCCATTTTTTGCAGGAATCATACCAGGGACAGAGTTTGCAGACGCCCGCCATAGCTGGCTTGTTCTGCTCTCGATTCTCTAATAATTTTTGAACCTCGTATTTGATCTGTTGATAGAATTCCCACCACGTAATCTGTGTCCTTTTGCCCATCATCTCGTCGAGATTGTAGTCAACCTCACTTCCGTGAATATCGATCACTTTTGCCTTGTTCTCTTTAGCAAAACCGAGACCTTGCAGGGCCTCGACATAGAGGCAAAGCTGGGCCGCATAATGTTTCTTGGGCCTACCGCCATCCTCCGTTTCTTCGTCAACGCCCTCTAGCCCCATACCGCTTTTGACATCGACTGGTATATATTCTCCATTTGGCATTTTTTTGAGCAAGTCTGGGATCCCAAGTAAATTGTCATGAATGAGGACCCCTTGATAAATCCAATCTTCGCCATCTTTCATCGCCTGTATCGTTTTTTCAAATCGTTCCTCCCGTGAACCAGAGGACAGATCCAAAACCTCCATATCGCCAACGACGTCTTTTTCGTGCTGAACGCCTTTATCCCAGAGCATTTGGACAAACGCATTTGGCTCCTGGATTTTCTCTGTCGCAGGACCATAAACGTCTCGCCAGACCCGATGCGGGCAAACGATATAGTTATAGAGCTGTGAGGCTGTTATATGCATTTTCTAAATTTGAGCGAAGACGACAACGTAGTTGTGTCCATATTTTTTAGCACACTTTGGACAAGTCGTGTAGTAAAAATAAAAATCCTTAATTTTTTTACCTTTTCCCTCTACATAACCTTCCATTTCTTTAATCCACTTAGGTACATTTTTGTAGGGTCCGTCAAAAACCTTAGTCAGAAATGTACCTGAAATTTTAGCATTTTCGACCCCTGGGACTTCCTTGGTCACGCAGATATACATCTCATTCTTCCAAGGAGATAGGTCATGACAAAGCATCAGAAAATCCTTATCGTCGGTCTTTGCCCCTGCCTCCTCAATCTTATTGCTCATCTTTACGACGGTTTTACCAAATACTCCTGGAATCGGCATGTGCATGATCTGAGTCATAGTTTCTTTGATAAATAACTTCTCTGTCCAGCTTACTTTCTGGTCTTGCCAGGGGGTTGGGTCAAATTTGGGACAGCATATTTCGTTTTCTGTTGTCATCTTTGCTCCTTTCGTAGCTATAATTTAAGATTATTCTATTACTAGAATACACCTAGGTCACAAAGAAAGTAATATACAGAAGTTGCAAAATAAAAATATCATTGCTAATTTAGCCATTTTATTGTATATTAACTAACATTGTAATCGTACCTTTCTAACCAAATAGCGTAGTGTGCCTTTCTTGATATCAGAAACATAAAAACTGCCACATTCCTTTGCGGATCCGACGTCTGGAGAAGAGATGTCCACATTCAATCTGGTAATTTGCATCTCTGCCCTGATCGTCTTCATAATCATCGGCGTTCGGATCAATCTCTCCATCAACCACGACATCCTTCGGCTCTGTGAGCTTGAGGATGAACGAGAAAAATTGCAAAAGAAAGAGAGGGAAGAAGAGGTTTTTGAGATTTTGAACTTGTGTATGATCAGGGAGATAGAAATATATCTCCAGGAGGAAGCGAGAAAGGAGTAAAGTACCACCGGATTGGTCAAATTAGATACAGAGGAGGGATTGTGTCTGTTGTCGACCTGCCTGGTACTATCATCGAGGAGCTCAAGAAGGCTCCTGATGTTCTGAGCGTAGATCTGGTTGAGTCCAAGCTGGATTCTTCTGAGACCTACACCTTTCACCCCTTCTCGATTCGAAACAACTTGATCGCCGTATTGGTCAAGGGACCGACGGGAACTTGGATGTTCCACGTCGAGACCAAGCCCAAGCGCTGCCGCCAATGCATTCTGCGGGCAAACCGAGTCTGGGCTGGGTATCTTTCTGCTCTCGAGGCTGCAAGCGGCACCGTTTTCTAAACGTGATCTGCTGACACCGACTATCAAAGGAGGCTCACAATGGAACAAGTTCCTGATACGATCCAAGAAGTCTACCACCTGATAGGCCGGTGGGCGCTCCTGGCTCTAATCATCGTCTTACTGGCAATCGCTAGCTTGGTCAAGCTGATCAGCTAGCAAGTCTAGGAGGTGGACTGTGGTCACTATAATCGAACTTCCAGGCCCAGGTAACTGGGTCAAGGCTCAACCAGTTTTCGGACTTTTCGTCAAGACAAGGAGAAGGCCAATCGTGGTCACCGGACTGGGAGATTTCCTCGATCCAGACCTCGATTTCACCGTCGCCGACGAAATTTCCCATGAGTTGATCGGGACCACTCTCTGGTCGACCTTCGATCATGAGTCCTTCGGACTCTGTATCGATGAGGGTTATGTCGGCGTTTACGCCGCTGACCTCGTCGAACCTCTCGTGAGCAAGGGCTGTGGGGATATCGCCGAGAAAGTTCGCTCTATCGATGAGCTTTCCCTGGTGCGTTTCCGTCCAGCAAGCTTCATCTACATAGATCGCATTCACTAACCACTAACAGGAGGGGTTCGTGGGCAACGAAGAGATCTTTGAGGCAAGTGCTGAGCATATCCGCTTCATGGACAGGCTCTGCAAAAAACTGCCCCGGTGCAACAGGAGGATCCGGGTGACCAAGAAGGAGTGCTATCCTCACCAGAGGAGACATCACTCCTTCTCGATCAAGGAGATTGGTGACTTCTTTGTCGCTACCGTCATCTACGACGGTGCGATGATGGAGTTCACCGCCAAGAGGTCGCTCTCAAGAGGTGATTTCAAGAAAGCCTTCCAGGAGGCCTATAACTACGCTATTTAGCGCTCAGAAAATCTGAGCGTACCGGGGCGCGCGCACCACATTCATTTGCGGGGCTGCGCGCCCCTTTCTTTTGTATAATATTGACACTTTTACTAATTTATCATATAATCTATAACCAATCAGGCCAAACCTCAGGAGGGAGAGTGATTGTGCCATGAAGAACCACGTCACAGGCGAAAGCATCGGTGGTAAACACACCACTGCAATAGATGGCGCCAAAGAACTAATCGACAAATTAAGCAAGATCCCCGAGATAAAGCGGGTGGTCGCAAGTACAATCCGGATTCTCAAAGGCAGAAGTGCCAACCGCAAGATCAAGGTGTTCCCGGCCAACGGCGGAGTCAGAATTGAGTACATCGGCAACATCTATCGTCAGGCGATCGTCGTCTATTCTGACCAAGGATTCACCTGGCTCGAAGATCGAGTGAAAGTCGAGTTCGATAAGCTCAACGGCTGTCAGAAACGCAAACACTCACACTAATTTAGCACTAGTGGGTGGCTAGTCTGCCCCAAGCCCCAAAAAGTGAGCCGGTTGTCCTTATACAGGATGGCCGGCTCTTTAACATTTGGCCAAATATTAAATTGAATATTCAGGATTTACTTAGTCAAAAGATAATAGGAGAGGTAGTACAAGATCCAAATATGAACCCCATAAAATATATAAAAGAAATATTTAAAACTGTGCCCTCTCTTGCCATTGTATAAAAGTAGGAACGGGATGGCCGCCAAAACAAACCATTGATAGTTGTAATACCAGAAATTACCCTGATATTTTACTATCTCTGATATCAGTAGTGCTATCGGCAGGATGGAATAGACAATAAACAAGTATTTGCTCCCTCTCAAAAAATATGCACCACAGAACATCACTAGGCCAAATAGTGTGTAAAATATGTTAAAAATATCTAACAAAAAAATAATTCCTAGAACATAAACAGTGGCGATCGGCAGTATTTTTTTGAAACCATTTTTAGTTTTCTCCCAGTCGAAAGCGGCAAGTATCGAAATGCCAATTGCTATAGCCAGAAATATATTTTGATCGACGCTCACAAATGAAGCTGGATGAAACTCATTTTTGACTATTGACTCTAGAATAATATTTCCAATCGCCATAACTAGGGCGGCCAGATACAAACGAAATATATACTTTTTCTTGCTGCGAGTATGAAAATAACTTTCTACCGCTAAATAAAAGAAAATTGGAGCAACGATGCGCCCTGCATAGCGAAAATATAAATCGAGGTTCCCTGGAAGATAGGTTGGTAGGTATTTACCAATATGGTCAAGAAGCATCAGGACAACCGCCAACACCTTTAGATCAAAGGCTGTAAAATATTTTTTCATATCTTCCTACTATCATAAGCCCAGTGCAATAGAGCCTGCCTCTGCTTCCTCCGACAACCCAGGTCTTGTTGGTGACAATTCTTTTGAATAGCTCTTTTGTGTCTTACAAAAGCCTTCCATCTTTTTATTTGTCTAGAATCGTCTATACAGCGCCTACCCATATAGTAACGGCAGTACCATTGAAACCAACCACGAGGATCTTCGACATAAATCCAACCTTTGCTTTTCCATTCACTCAAGGTCAATGAGGCATCGATCTGAAAATAATTTACTTTATAATCCTTTTGCGGTAATGTTTTTGCATTCTCAAACCACTCAGCCGGGAACTCATTGCGACAATCATTCATATATTTGCCGCCAAAGACACCCAACTCCAGCATCTCCTTTGGCGTCAGCTCCGGTTTAAAATCATCGTCAAAATTCTGGCCAATTGGTTCGGTCAGATAATACTGATATCCTTCCTGCATCTTATCGTTAACTATGATTAATTTTTTCACGCAAAAAATAGATTATAGATCGGCTGATAAAAGACTACGATTCCGATTAGCACCGCAAAGATTGCGGCCAAAAGGACCGCTCCTGCCAGAATATCTTTGATCCGCCCAATTCTTTCGTCTTTTTGGGGCGTAAGCTTGTCGATATATCTTTCCAACCCGGAGTTTATCATCTCCAATGACAGAACATAAGCACAAGTAATCAAGATAATTGACATTCTGAGCCAGTCAACGTCCAACAATATAGCTAGCATAAAAACAAAGATACCGACCAAGAGCTGTATTCTAAAATTTTGCTCCCGCCGGTGATTCTCCAGTAATCCAGCCCAAGCGTATTTAAAGCTATATCTAAATCTTTTTAGGTTCATAATCTAATATTATCATGTTTTATCTCAAACCGCGTGTCTTGGGTGAGATACATAGGTTACACATCTGATAGAATATTAGAACAATATT
>JBAXEY010000033.1:0-8772 GCA_037140175.1 bacterium
TTCGTCATTATGGCTAGTTTCTTTCACCCCACTAAGTGACGAAGAGCCATAAAAAGGTTGACACAAACATGTTAGTATGGTAAAGTAACGCTGCTGAAAAGAGTACCTACTTAGGGGGAATGACATGACTAAGAACGAATCGATGCTCTTGATGGTCCTAACACTGGTCGTGGCCAGCGTTCTTTTACTAGCCATCCGACTTTTTCTTCTGGAGGCGATTTTCCCAGGTTTCTACGGGGGGTGAGGAAAATGATTGTCCAGAGGACCCGACTGACCATCGTGGCTATTGCCACGACAGTGTTTCTGGCTTTTGCGGTTATAGGCATCTACGACTGGGTCATCGAGCCCAGAACACAAACTCATGCCGCTCGTGATTTGATCCAGCTCTCCCAGCTCAAGCCTCACACCGTAAAGAAGGGTGAGACCTGGTGGGGATATGCTCGAAAGATCAACACCGGGGACATAGATCTCCGCGCGATAGTCCACGAGCTGAAAGTCATCAATCGCGAGGCCGGCTTTCAGTCGGACTCACAGTTAATGGCAGGATATCCTGTCCTTCTCCCCTAATCTACAGCCGCCAAGCCCATCCGGGTGAGGCGGCTGTTGCCTTTTTGGCTTTATTTTAGCTAAATTTTGTGCTACAATCTATCTATGAAAGATCTAAAAAATATCTCTGGCCTAGAGCTACAACTCAATAACTTTAAGCTTATCTATGACGCTGAAGTCTATCCAGTAGAGCCAAAACCTCGTGAATATACGGAGGCAATACCTGTTTATCTGAAAAAAGATGACCACAAACAGATGCTTTATTGGATGTATCGCTATTTTATAGCAGAAAAAGACAAGAAAAAATTTGAAGAAAATAAACTTGAATATGACCTGACGGTCATAAAAAATGGCCAAATCGGTGATGAATACATCAAAACCGTCGGTCATTATCATGCAAATGTGCCCAGAAATGAGACCACCTACCCAGAGGTTTATGAGGTGATAGAGGGGAATATCGAATACCTTTTGCAATCAAAGCCTGATAAAAAAGGTAAATTTGATGTTATTTTAGTCGAAGCAGAGGCTGGCGATAAAATCGTTGTTCCACCAGGATATGGTCATATCAGTATTAATGTTGGTAAAGACGTGGCTGTTTCATCCAATCTACAGAAAGCCGACCTACCAGCTGGGGCTGACTATGAATTTTATCAAGAACATGAAGGTGGCGCTTTTTATCGAACGGAAAAAGGTTTAGATCCAAATCCTAAATACAAAATCAACAATCTACGAGTGGTTCGACCTTTAGAAAAAGCCGATTTTGGTCTAGAAAAAGACAAATCACTCTACGAAAGCTTTCTAGAAAATCCAAAAAAATTCGATTATTTACTCAAACCTCAGAATTACGATTTTTCTGATCTTTTTGAAGACATTAAACTTTAAATAGAGCCTAATGTAAATTATAATTACCCTTGTTTGGAGAGGTCGCATAGCTGGTCTAGTGCGCCGCCTTGGAAAGGCGGTATGAGGGCAACTTCATCAAGGGTTCGAATCCCTTCCTCTCCGCCAGAAAGAAAGTGGAACTTTTTCAAAAGGTTCCGAAGACGTAAGAACAATCAAGAAGAGAAGGTCCCAACAGGGCCTTTTTGTCGCCTCAAGAACTTGGTTTAACTCTACCCAACATGGGACTGGAACTGTCGTTTTACACTCAAATTACTAATTTTTCTGGAACTCTCTAAACACTGAGCCCTTATAAAATAGCAAAGATCATTTCTTAATCTTCTGTTTTTCTATTTCAACCCTAAGAAAATCTAGGGTTTCTTGCTTTAAGTGCCTAACCGTTTGCCGAAAGGTGTCTGAAGGTAAAAGAGCATTCAAATCACGTTCCAATAATGACTGGGTGATATATTTCTCTATAAAGGCGCCGAGGTTCATTAAGAAACTAAGAGTTGTTAAGCCAGTCCTTTCGAAGATGACTTCTTGATTAAACCCATAGCCCGCTAGAAAAAAGTGATGGATATCGTACGCATCTCTGCCGGCAATGGTTGTATTTTTAGCATGCCGATCCATAAGTGCCACCAATTTATTTGCAAACATTGTTTCGATTGTTTGACAATTAGCCATCCTATCGATTTCCATCAGGAACTGGGGAGTGTATTTATTTGATTTTGGTGGATGAGGTAAGATATCTAGCTTCAAGGTGTTTCGTTGATTTTGCTTAGGGACTGGGTATTTCAAAAAGAATTGGGGGACGTTCTTACTTTCATCCTTAACGGTCAGGCCAAGGTTTTTTAAGATCCCGTGGAGTTCCTTTCGTACTACTTGCTCATTTTTAGAATCAATGAGATCAAAATCAAGATCTACAGAGAATCGATCCAAAAATCCAAGCATTGTAGCACATGTCCCCCCCTTAAATATTAGGGCTTGAGATAAGGTTCGGTTATCGACTATCCCAGTCAGTAACCTATAAAGCCAAACACGATGAATCACGTCTTCCTGCCTTGGAATAATCATTTGTAACCTACTTTCTCCTGGATCTTCCTGACTCTTTTCCAATTAATAAGATTTTCTGCATCAAAATGATAACTTGGCTCATAATAAAGCATATCGGCTACGGCCCTCTCGGGACTTGCCTCAAGATGTCTGTCTACCTTTTGGATGTCAACATCACTAAACAGAAACCTATCCGACATCTGACGTGATTGATATATCAAACCAGAGAGACTAATTCTTCTCGATGTAGATGAGACGTAGGTGATGGGAATAATTGTTTGAGAGATGATGCCGTTTCTGGCAAGGATAGTCTCCAGACTAACATAACAGTAGCTATGCAAAACGCTAGACCCAAGATCGTAAGGGTCAAGCTCTGAAACTGGCAGAGTGCTGTATAGCCCCTTTTGGATTGGATATAGGGTACCTTTCCTGATGTAACGGGAAACAGTTACCCAAGTTGTCTTCGAGTTCTCTAAACCCCAAAGCAAAGCCAGGTCGGCGGTATGGAATATCCGCTTGTTCTGTTTTAGTAATATACTCTGTTTATCAAAAGAAATACGTTTCATTAACATCTACACCTATGTATAGGTTAATACAACGACATTGTATTGTCAAGCACTATATGAAAAGATGCTCTAGAACAACCCTCGCCAACAAGTCATGACAAGTTAGTTCGAATCCCTTCCTCTCCGCCAGATTGAAAGTGGAACCTTTAAGTATTAAAGGAAAGAATTATGAGTAATCAACAAGTAATTCCCGCGAAATTAAAAGCTGGTAACGAAATAAGGATCATAGCACCTTCGCGTTCGCTTGCCTCTAAAGGACTTGTTATTGATCCAAAGCCATCTAATTTCATGTATGACCCAGAAGACGGATTTCCTGTTCTAGATTATCATTTAAAAAACGCAGGTAGCGGGTATGTACCTCCTCAAGAAATTATTAGCCTGGAAACCGCACTTACAGCCAGAAAATATGAACCGCTTGATTATAAGGCTCCCGATTATGAGGAGAAGTCAAAAGCTCAAGCAATAGAGCAATATAAAATTGTCTTACCTTTGATGATTCGTTTTCTCGGGATTCTGAAAGAAAAATATCCTGATATTCTTGCCGACTGGCAACGACAACACGATGAAGACAAGGCAAATCCAAGGATGAGAGTCACAGATATAATTGAGCGAGAATATATTCCACAACACCCTGATCTCGATCATCACCTTAAAAAATTGGAGGAAATGGGCTTTTAATAAAGAAGTGATTTATTTAGTAAATTCGGATAAAAAGGAACGAAAGCTCCCAATCCGACCCGCCCAATCCTTAAATTTCGCCAAGCTTTCGCCTAATTGTTATGTATTATGTGTATAATAAAATGACTAAAAAGAAAGGAAACTTATGACCAAAATTAATGAAATCTACAAATGTGAGATTTGTGGAAATATAGTAGAGATGACTCATGGGGGGAACGGCACTTTGACTTGCTGTGGGGAATCAATGAAAAAAATAGAACCACAGTCAGGTCCAGAAGGTCAAGAAAAGCATTTACCAGTCTCTGAAAGGGATGGCAATAAAATCATAGTTACGGTTGGATCAGTCTTGCACCCCATGCTAGAGGAGCATTATATAGAATGGATAGAGATTATTAGCAGGTCGCATGGACAAAGAGTGTTTCTGAATCCTGGCGATGAACCAAAAGCTGAATTTCTCGTCGACGAGGCAGACGAAGAAATAACGATTCGTGCTTATTGCAATGTTCACGGACTCTGGTCAATAAAACTCTAGATAACTCGTTTATAAGTATTCCCTAAATATGGATTATGGCCCATAGCTTGGCTCAAACTTTATAAGAAACAATGTTATTGACTAACTTTATAAAGTTAGATATTGTAGTGTTGTGGATACAAAAGAAAAACTAAAAATTATTCAAGAAGTGTCTGGTCTAACACAAACCGAGATTGCTACAAAAGTAGGAGTCTCCTTTGTGGCTTTGAATACCTGGTGGAATGGCAAATCCCTGCCAAGACAAAAACATCTTTTGGCCATAGACCTTCTATATAAAGAATTTACCGGCCAAAACATCATTCCAGAATCTGTCTTGATCGCCAAAAAGGATTTGGTTGATAGAAAGTCCAAAAAATTTAAAAGTATTTTAAATACGATTCTCAATAACCCCGATATTTACGATCAGTTTATGTTGTCGTTGACCTATAACTCCAACAAAATTGAGGGATCAACACTTTCAGAGAATGAAACTGCAGATATCATTTTCAACAACAGGGCACTACCCAACAAAAGCATTATTGAACAACTTGAGGTAAAAAATCATCAGACTTCGCTGCAATACCTTTTTTCATTTTTGAAGGAAGGGAAAAAAATAGATGAGAAATTGGTCTTAAAGCTCCATGCCATCTTGATGAATGGCATTAGAGCTGATGCGGGGCTTTATCGTTCACAGAGCGTGCGGATTGTCGGTGCTAATGTACCAACTGCAAATTTTCTAAAAATTCCAGTTTTAATGAGACAGATTATAAAGGATATAAATAAAAAGCAAAACGACAGGATTGGACAAGTATCAAATATTCATGCGCGATTTGAAAAAATCCATCCATTTTCGGATGGAAATGGCAGAATCGGAAGATTAGTTTTAGTGGCGATGTTAACCCAGCATAATATTGCTCCAGCAGTAATCAAACAATCAGAAAAACTATTGTACAATACATGCCTCCAAAGAGCCCAACAAAGAGAGGATTATACCCAATTGGAAGAGTTTATTTGTCGATCAGTAATGTCTGGCTTTGATATTTTAATTAGAAAGACTATTCCATAGCACAAATACTGTTAAACAAAAGTACAGAACAGAAATGTTCAATGTGTGGGTTGTGTTGTCGGCTTTTTTTGATAAATCTAAACGAGAAGGAATATTATTCTGGCGACTATTCAACTGTTTTTGATTGCTTGGAACCAATTCATGATTTCTCACTGGCGAGTGACTATGGGGCGAATATATTGAAACAAAAAGAGGATGGAAGTTGTATTTACTTAGAATCAAACAAGTGCAGTATCCACGAAAATAGACCAGAAGTTTGTCGAGATTTCTATTGTAGTGGCACAGAAAAAGAATACGCCGGCATGAGAGAAATTATTGCCAAAGCTCGCTTGAAAGATTAATGACCATTATCAATCTGCCGACACTAGAACCAGATCTGACTTTGGTGCTAAACTAAATCTATGAAAAAAATATTGCTGGCGGTGTTGGTCTTTGTCCTAGTAGTTATCGCAAGCTTCCTCGTCATTAACTATGGTTCGATCAAAAAGAATGTTACTTATAATAGAGAACGAGGCCTCCAGGACTATATCAAAAATAATGATAAATGGAAATCCGAGCCCAATAGAATCATGATTCCAGCCCTGGGTGTCTTTGGAAAGACGCTATATCCGAAAACCCTATCAGAAGTAAACAAAAACTTAAATGATGGTATCCTGCATCTACCCGACACTTCAATCCCTGGAGAAACTGGCAATATTGTCTATACTGCACATAGCTCAGCCTTAAATAGCAGCTATTATAGTAATATTTTTGCTACGTTAAACAAGCTAAAAGTAGATGACAAAATATATCTCTACAAAGATGGGCAAGAATACAAATATTCGGTCAAGGTTCAAAAGGTGATTACTCCGACCAAGACAGAGCTAGAGAAATTGCCCAAAGATAACTCCCTAATCCTTCTGACCTGTTGGCCGCTCGGGACGGATTGGAAGAGGCTTGCCATTATCGCTACTCCAGAGAAATAGTTATAAGCCAAATACCTTACTGGGTAAAGCATTTTATTTGGTATTGGTAAGATTAGGTATATAATTTGGATAACAAACAACGATACTTATGGAACAAAAAAACAAAATCATTGAATATAAACTAATTGTCAAAGGCTTAGGACAGGCCCTAGCCGTATCTAAGCTATATTCTTTTGACCACCCTGTCGTAAAGAATAAAACCAAGGAAGTTTATGGTGAAGTAAGAAAATACATTGCCACCAAAGGTAAGTTGGTCTTTTCGGAATCTCCAGAAGCCACCTTGTTGATTAACGGTGAAGAGCTGATATCTGTTGACAGTTTGACAGCTCGATTTATGCAAGCTTTCCGTAATCTGAAAATTGGCTCGATTGAACTGTTGCCAGGCGTAAAACTTGATGAGTTTTATGCATTTATTGACCTGTTAATTAATGTTGATAAATTGCAAGAAGAAGGATCGATCAAAGGATTTCTAAAGACAAAAAAAGTGACCCATATTATTCCTTCCTTTGCCTCATATAAGCTAGTCAATGAACATGAAACCATCACAAAAAAAGGCGATGTTATAAGAGCGGACGAGCTATCTCCAGACATGATCAAGAAATTCACAACGGATTTAACAGCCGGATCGATAGATAAAAAAATAAAAGCAGGGAACAAAATATATCAAATTTTAGCCCATGATTCAGAAGCACTTTCTCAAGTGATATCAGAGAATGTAAAACCGGAAGAGCAAAGTGATCAGATCACTGAAATCTTGTGCCTGATTGGAGACTACCTGGTGGACGAGGTCAATACCGCAAAACAAAAGGAAATTAATATTCGTGTTTTGAACGAGCTCAAAGACAAGCTACTCATATTGTATGAAGAGAAGAAGATCAAAATACCGCCGCTAGAAGAGGTAGACAAGACCTTCGCTACGATAAACGCCGCCTTACAAATAAAGGGACTAATAGCGCTCTACGCCAAAAATAGACAAGAACAAGCTGTTCTATATGAGAAACTAAAGAGAGCCATAAAAGACCTTCCGACAGAAAGTCGACTCTATCAGAAGGCAAAAGAAGACTGGGATAGAATCGATCATAGTAGGATAGATACAGCTTTGTTTTAATTTAGGATAAAACTCTTGAGGAGAAGGAAGAGAGTGGCTCTTTAGCATCTGAGTTTGGGTGTAAACTAATATGATGGGGGCAAAAGACGTACATTGAAAATGTGTTTATTATGGAATCTTGTTTCTCAATAGTGTACAATTTGAATATTATGGGTGGGTGTTAAAAATGGCGATGTCTTTATGAATAGATGTCTTGATACTGTTAGGAGAAAACAAGAAACAAAGATAACTAATTCTTATAGTATTCCTATAGTTCCCGATATTCCTAATACCCCAGATTCCTATATTGTCCCAAAAAATAAAACTTTTTTTTCCAAAAAAATAGTACTGACAAGCTTGATGGCGACGAGTATGTTTGTGGTCGCTCTATCTTTTTATTTTGTGGAAATAAAATCAGAAACAGCTTATGCCAAAGGGGCTACGACCAAAGATAAAGATTTAGCTGAAATGAAGGCAAAAGTAGAGGCAACCAAGAAAGCCGAGATAGCGGAAGAGAACAAAAGATATGATGATGCGATCAAAAATATCGAAAACCAACGGGCTCAACTGATTGCTCAGGAAGCAAAGGCTAAGGCCGACAAAGAGGCTCAAGTTGCTAGAGAAAAATTAGCTCAGGCCGAGGGCAAGAAAGTATTGGCCACAAAAAAGAATAACTTTGACAGTATCTATGCTGAAGCCGAGAAAAAGTACGGAGTCTCCCGATATCTATTAGAAGCAGTCCATTTTGTTGAAACGCGTCAAAGTGATGATACTGCTAGAGCCAGCAGTGCCGGTGCTCAAGGGCCAATGCAATTTATGCCCAACACTTTCCAGCGTTATGCCCAAGACGGTGATGGCGATGGTCAGACCTTGATTAGTGACGTTCACGATGCCATATTTTCTGCGGCCAAACTCCTATCTGCAAACGGGGCGACAGCTGGCAAAGTCGAAAATGCCCTGTATCGTTATAATCATAGCGATGTGTACGTCCAAAAAGTATTAACAGTTGCTCGATCTCTTGGCTATAAAGATTAACTTTCTTATTAATATATAATTTTACTCAATCTTAAGAATTCAAATACAACAAAAAATTGCTTGGGCTAAATCCCTGCTCTATTGATATTAAATTCTATTCAAAAGAGATAACTTTATCTTTGATTACAATTCTATCCTCTGAGGCGAATTGTTTGTAAGCTTGAGAAAAACTTATTTTCTTGGTTTTCATTACTTTCTCTATCGCTTGGCAGAGGATGATTGGGACATCATATCCTTTTTCGTGCATAGCGCTGAACCAACCGTTTGCTGTTTCGTATTTAGATACATCCATAAATGCATTATACTCCTATTTTGAGGCAAAGGCTACGCGGTGTTATGGGCGAGTACCTAGGTAACACTTTATTAGTGTTAAATAATCTATCTGT
>JBAXEY010000034.1:0-8439 GCA_037140175.1 bacterium
TAAAAGTATATACGAAAAAGTGATTGTCAGCCAAGTGTTTTTTTCGTTATAATTACATCATCGTGATAGACGAACCCAAAAAAAATAAAGGAAAATTCTTTACTGCCCTCTCGCTTGGATACGTCGGAGAGATTATAAAAACAATTTTAATTGTAGGTTTTTTTGTTCTGTTTTTTCGTTTCTTTATTATTCAGCCATATTATATTCTCGGTTCTAGCATGGAGCCAGACTTTCACAACGGCGAATATCTTTTCATAGATGAAATTAGTTATCGATTCTCGGGCCCAGCAAGAGGTGACGTAATTGTGCTAAGACATCCAGATGATGCCTGTATCTCATATGTTGAATCCTCTCCGATAAAGAAGACTTTTTTTCAGGGTCCTTGCAAGAACTATATTAAACGAATCATTGGCTTGCCAGGCGAGACTATAAAAATTGAATCTGGCAAGGTCTATATAATAAACAAGGACAATCCTAGCGGATTTATTTTAAAGGAGCCTTACATTGAGTCAGGCATTTCCACACTAGGGGATCAGACAGTTACAGTTGGTGAAAATGAGTATTTTGTATTAGGTGACAATCGAAAACCTAACGCAAGCTCCGATTCTCGTGATTGGGGCCTACTAAATAAAAAGTATATTATTGGCAAAGGTTGGTTAATGGTTCTGCCAATCGCCAATTTTGGCTTCATAAAAAATCAGAAGTATTAAGAACTGATTAGTCTTCTATATATCCTCTCAAGGTCTTCAAAACTGTAGTACTCAATTACTATTTGGCCGCCATCTTTTTTCATTTTTATAATAACTTTTGTGCCCATTTTCTCTCCTATCCTCTTTTCAGCAGCCTCGAAATTGGGATCTTTTTTAATCTCCTTATCCTGGTTTATCTTGCTTTTAGACCTCCTTGATTCGGCCTGCCGCACAGTTACCTTACCTGCCTTGATTTCCCTAAATAGCTCGAGTTGTTTTTCTGAATCATCAATATTTAAGAGAGTCCTTGCGTGTCCTTCTGTTATTTCACTATTTATTAGAGCTTGTTTAATTTCGCTCGGAAGGGCTAGTAATCTGAGCGCGTTAGCAATCGTTGGCCTTGCCTTCCCAACCTTTTTAGCTACTTCTTCTTGCGTCAATGAAAATTCATCTATTAATCTTTTATAAGAGTTTGCAGATTCAATTGGATTAAGGTTTTCCCTTTGTACATTTTCAATCAAGGCGATCTCTAGCTTTGATTGTTCACCCATGGTTCGAATAATGACAGGAACTTTAGTCAAGCCGGCAATTCTAGCAGCTCTGTAGCGTCGCTCGCCAGCTATCAGCTGGAATTTACCTTCATGGGGTGAGACGAGTAATGGTTGGATTATGCCATGCTCCCGAATTGAAGACGCTAGCTCAGCCAGTGCAACTTCTTCAAAGTTTTGTCGTGGCTGTTTTGGATTCTGCGCTATTTCATCTAGGTCCATAAGTCCGTCTGCTTTTGGAGATTCATCGTCATTCTTCCCAGTTGGGATTAAAGAATCCAACCCCCTTCCAAGCCCATGCCTTGTTATATTTTTGTCATCATCTGTTACTGTTTGCATTTGTTATGAACCTCCTTGGCTAACGATTTATATGCACTTGCTCCTTTCCCGAAACGATCATATTGATAGATTACTTTCCCAAATGAAGGAGCTTCTGCTAGTCTAATATTCCGTGGAATAATTGTATCAAAAACCTTATTAGGAAAATGTTTTTTTACTTCATCTTCAACCTGTCGAGACAAAAGAGTATGTTTATTATACATCGTTAAAAGAACCCCTAGAAGTGATAATCTTGGGTTTAAATTCAATCTAATTCTCTGCACTGTGTGCAAAAGCTGACTAAGGCCTTCCATGGCATAAAACTCAGTCTGAACAGGTATCAAAATGTAATCAGATCCGACTAGCCCATTTACAGTTAATATGCCTAGAGATGGAGGGCAATCAATAATAATATAGTCATATTCATGCTTTATCTTTTCAATTGACTGTTTTAGCCTATGCTCTCTGGCCAAATGGCTGACAAGCTCTACTTCTGCCGCGGCTAAAACCATGCTCGAAGGAGCGAGGTGTAGTCTCTGAGTCCCCGTCTCAACACGGATTTCCTGAATTGGCACCTCTTTAATCAAGACATCGTACATACTTTTCTCAATCATATTCTTGTCGATGCCCAGCCCGCTTGTAGAGTTACCTTGTGGATCCAGATCTATTAAAAGAACCTTTAATCCCTCTCGCGCCAAGTAACCCGCCAGATTTACTGTCGTCGTGGTTTTGCCAACCCCGCCTTTTTGATTTGTAATAACTATTACCTGTGCCATTACATCTAGTCTATCAAAATTATTAGTCTACGGCCACAAATAAATTATCTCCATTTTTGGTGGAGATAATTTATTTTTTTTCAATTTTGTTGATCGTAATCTGTGAGTACTTCTGCCTATGTCCTGTTTTGACTCGATAGTTTTTTTTGGCCTTATATTTAAATATGATTTGTTTTTCACCTTTGACCTTGCTATTGTAGCTTGCTCGAACTTGTACATTTTTGAGAATAGGTTGGCCGATATCTACCGTGTCACCCTCAGCAAAAAGGAGCACTTCCGTAAAGATAACTTCTTTTCCTTCTTCTGCCTCGATTAGTTCTACTTCGATAACATCGTTCTCTTTTACAACATACTGCTTACCGCCAGTTTTTATAACTGCCAGTTTCTCAGATTTTGCTTCTTTAGTTTTGTCTTGTTTTACTTTTTCCATATATTTTTACAACGCTATAGATTTTATCATTTTTTCATTATTTAATCAATAATATTAGAAATCAATTTTTTTATACCGAATAATAATGCTCTCCAAGATTCCGATAGAAGCCAAAGTTATGACAATAGAGGTGCCGCCGGAGCTGACTAACGGCAAAGGGATTCCTGTTACTGGCATAATTCCTACATTCATTCCGATGTTAATGAAAACGTGAAAAAACAGCATTGCAAAAATACCGGTTGCCAAGTAGGTGCCGAAATAATCCCTAGCTAACATAGCCGTTCTAACAGCCCTATAGAGAATCACTGCAAACAAGCCTAATACAGCAAGAGCGCCAGCAAAGCCCATTTCTTCAGCTAGGGCCGCAAATACAAAATCTGTATGTTTAAATGGAAGGAAATTGAGTTGAGATTGAGGACCATGGCCCAATCCTCTTCCAAGCCAGCGGCCTGATCCTATTGCAATTATGGCTTGGTTGACGTTCCATCCTGCTCCCATCGGGTCAGCTGTTGGATTAAAAAAGGTTAAGATACGTTTCTGCTGATAGCTATGCAGAAAGTGGAAGATTATCGGTGTCGATGCGATGCCAAGTGCTCCGAGTAATAACAAATATATTTTCTTGGCGTTACTGACAAAAACCATTGCCACCCAAATAACGATGAAGGTCATGGCTGTGCCTAGATCTGGCTGCATCAAGACAAGAATAGCTGGGATAGCCATGTATATAAGTGATTGTAATAGTGTCTTAAGCTTATGCATTTCACCCGATCGTTCGGCAAAAAATTTAGCTAAAACAATTATCATAAATATCTTAGCAAGCTCTGATGGCTGAAACTGGAAAAAACCCAAATTTATCCATCTGGTCGCCCCGAGTGATGTTTTCCCCAAAAACTCAACAGAAAGCAACATTACTATCGTCAATATATACAAAACGCCAGAATAATTTTTAAACGATCGATAATCAATTCGTGCGATTGCAAATAGGGCGACAAGTCCAATTGCTGCGTTTAGTCCTTGCTGTAGCGCTTCTTTCCCACCACCAGACATCGAAAAAGTTGTAGAGTAGATTATCGCAACGCTAAAACCAAGCAACAGAATTGTTGCCAACAATATTATCCAGTCAAAATTCCTTGAAAAACGGAAATAGCGCTTCAATTTTATCTAACTCTCTTTAAACCGATCCAAATAATGTTTTCTTCTATTTTTGTATCTTCGTCGTAGTCTGTTCCATTGTATATTCCTGAAAGAACTTTAGTTGCTAAAATTTCGCGTGTTAAGTATTCGTTCCATGTGTTTAAAATAATCTCAGATAAGTTGCTGTTTTTGGTTTCAAAATATATTTCGATTCTGTCGGCCACATTGAAATCTGCTTTTTTCCGCATGTCCTGGATTTTTCGCACAAGTTCTCGAGCCAGCCCTTCATTAGCCAATGCTTTGGTGATATTAGTTGTTAGCATTACCTTATCAGCCTTTTTTACCAAGTGCTTAACTGATTTAATATTAACTTCTTCGCGTATAATCTCTTCAAACTCTTTCTCTAGCTTCTTCCCCTGGTAAGTTAGTTCTGACAGAGGCTGTCTAACCTTTATCCCTGCCTTCATCCGTAAGGAAAGTCCTTCCTCAACAATCCTCCGAGTTTGAGTCATAGAATCAAGCAAATCCTTATTAATGTGCCCTGTGTTTGGATAATCACATAAATGAACAGATATCGGGTCCTTAGGCTGTTTTAAGCCAATATAAAGCGTTTCTGCGAACATTGGGGCAAATGGGGCCAGCAGGACTGATAACTGTCTTAAAACAAGATATAGGGTCTCATACGCTGAATTTTTGTCAGTATCGCTCTCGCTCTTCCAGAATCTTCTCCTTGATCGACGTACATACCAAGTCGAAAGTTCTTGCACAAAATCTATTAAGTCGTTTGCTGATTTGTAAGAATCATAGACTGCCATACTATTATTAACATTTTTTATTAACTCATTCAATTTGGCAATGATCCATTTGTCTAGAACGTTTTCTGAGACTAAACCACCTCTTGGTTGAAATTTATCAATCTCTGCATATAGCATAAAAAAGGAATAAACATTCCAGAGCGTCATAAAAAGATTGCGTGAAACTGATAAGACCTCTTTATCAATAAAAAGTTTCTGCTCTTCTGGCTTGTTGACGGAATACATAAAAAAACGAATAACATCAGCACCATATTTCTCAAATGCCACGTCTGGAACAACAATGTTTCCTTTCGACTTTGACATTTTTTGTCCTTTATCGTCTAGCACCAGACCAGTTGAAATGACATTTCTATAAGCAGTTTTATTACTAATCAAGGTCGAAATTGCAAGTAGAGTATAAAACCAACCTCTTGTCTGATCAACCGCCTCACATATAAAATCAGCTGGGAACTGACTTTCAAAATTGTTTTTGTTCTCGAATGGATAATGATATTGAGCATAAGGCATAGACCCAGAGTCAAACCAGCAATCTATCACTTCTGGTGTTCGTCTCATTTTACCACCACAAGCACACTCAAACTCAACAACATCAACATAAGGGCGGTGTGGCTCTATATCACCTATCTCTTTTAGCGAAGTTACTACTTTATACTTCTTGCACACCTCACACTCCCATATTGGCAAAGGAGTGCCCCAATATCTATCTCTTGATAGAGCCCAATCGACATTATTTTCTAACCAATTACCAAACCGACCATGTTTTAGATGCTTTGGATTCCAATTAATTTCTTCATTATTAGCAAGTAATTCATCCCCCACCTTTGTGGTCGCAATATACCAGCTGTCTTTTGCATAATATAAAAGGGGTGAGTCGCAGCGCCAACAAAATGGATAATCATGGCTGAATTGTTCAGTTTTAAATAAAAGTCCTCTTTGTTTTAGATCGTCTTTGACGTCAGCGTCGGCGTCTTTAACAAATTTCCCCTTTCCTGCCCCTGCCAGTGCAATGCCTTGTTCATCCACAGTCTTTAAAATTTTAATACCGTTTTTTTCAAATCCCCACTCATAATCTTCCTGACCGAAAGCTGGGGCGATATGAACTATCCCTGTTCCATCTTGGTCTGATACATAATCTGCGATTATCAATTTGTAACCCTTATCCCCCGCCTCTGCAAAATTCAATCCGTCTGAGTAAAGCGGTTCATAATCATCAGTTTCATCATTGGGCGATTTAAGCTCTTTGAGTAGATCATCACCAGTGTATTCTTTGATAATCTTGTAACCGTCCCCCATGACTTGTTCAAGTCTGCTTTTAGCTATTACAAATTTGATTCCATCGCTTTCTACCAGAGAATAATGAACGTCCTCGCCAAAGGCTAGTGCAATATTTCCTGAGAGTGTCCAGGGCGTGGTAGTCCAAACCAAAAAATAAAAATCCTTTTGGCTTGATTTAAATAGGACATACACTGACTCCTCTCTGACATTCTGATATCCCTGTGCCACCTCATGCGACGATAGAGCCGTTCCACATCTTGGGCAATAGGGTACAATTTTGTAACTTTTGTATAAAAGGCCTTTTTTTTCAATCTCTCCGATAATATTCCAGACGCTTTCGATGTATTTCGGCTCATAGGTGATATACGGATTTTTCATATCAACCCAGTAGCCCATCCTTTCTGTCATCTCCTCCCATTGGCCTTTGTATTTCCAAACTGATTCTTTGCATAGTTTGTTAAATTTTTCTATGGAGTCATAGCTATTACCTTGCACGATATTCTCAATCTGGTTTTTGCCTGAAATACCCAGCTCTTTTTCGACCTGAAGTTCGACTGGAAGTCCATGTGTATCCCAACCAGCCTTTCTTTCAACATGATATCCTTCCATTGTTTTATAACGGGCGAAAAGATCTTTAAAGGCTCTTGCCAATACATGATGCAGACCAGGTTGTCCATTGGCCGTCGGGGGACCTTCATAAAAAACAAAATTGCCTTTTTTTGCTTTTTTCCCCAGTGTTTTATTAAAAATATCTTCCTTTTTCCAGAAAGAAAGTATTTGTTTCTCTTCATCATTTAGTTTAAGTTTTGGGTCGATTTTCTTAAAAGACATAGTTGTATTATACAGATTTTACCTTTATCTGAACACACTTTTTTCTTAGAAAAGTTAGGGGCACCCAAAGCTTTTGCTTCAGGTGCCCTTGTTTGGCTAGGTTTGTTTTTTTGGCAATCTTAGCCTTTTGAGTGATTTTAGATATTTTTTATTTCGATCGTCCTTGCGCCAGGCCCTGACTGTTGAGTATCCCCAGCTCCTGAGCGCAATCTTCATCTTTTGGAGAGTAAAAACAGCGGAAATAACTCTTCTTAGGGCATAGAATCGAACGTACCCCTTGATGATCTCATTCTGAAGCTCATAGGGTGACATGTTTTTCGGCCGGAAGACTACATGATGAGCATCATAGTGGTTCCAGTTGTTGTCAAATATTCTGTTTCTACTTTCCAGTTCCTGGTAAAGTTCCGTTCCAGGAAGCGGTGTCAAGATATTGGGCATTATCGTATCAAGCTTATACTTGAGTGCAAAATCTACTGTATCTTTGACGACTGTTGACTGATCAGTATCTGCGCCAAGAACAAACATACCGTGTGCCCCGATGCCATATTGATGGAGAAGCTCAACTGCTCTAATTATTTCTTCCACTTTTTGAGATTTATGGAAACTATTTAGAGTTGCCTGGCTAACTGATTCCAATCCTAAATAGACAAGCCAAGCTCCACTTTTAGACATAAGATCAAGAAGCTCAAGGTCACGAACAACGTCTATTCTCATTTGAGCACTCCATCTTATCCTCAGCTTCTGATCAATCATCATCTTTAAGAGAATTTTAAGTCTTTGCGTATTTGCGGCCAGGTTGTCGTCATAGAAGAATATGTTAGTAGCCCTTTTTGATTTTATTTCTTCGATAACTTTTTCTGCTGAGCGATAGCGATACTTCTTCCCAAACATCGCGGTCACTGAACAAAAGTTACAGTCAAAAGGACAGCCCCAGCTAGTCATAATCGGCGTAGTGGTTATCTTTTGATGGTTTTTTATCAGAGTTAAGTCAGGAAACGGGAGATCGTCTAGGTTTTCTATCTTGCCGCCAATCGGATTATGGATGACCACTCCTTTTCTTTTGTATGAAATCCCAGGGATTGTCTCCAAGGAACCTTTGCCTCCAAGATAAGCAATAAGCTCCAACATGATTCTGTTGCCTTGTTCACCAACAGCAACATAGTCAACATGGCGGAGAGCCTCCTCAATCATGAAAGTGACATGTGGTCCACCAATGATTACGGGAACTCCATTCAGACGTAGTCTGTCTGCCATGTCATAAGCTTGATTCACTGTTGAGGTTGTTGCTGAGAATCCCACTAAATCTGCTGATAGCAGATCGTCCCAGTCAACTGGTGCCAAGTCAAGGACATAGATAATAACATCGTGGCCCTTCTCGATCAGGCTCGCCCCAATCATGGGTAGCCCAAGTCTTGGTAGTTTGAATTTCGAAAAGACGTGAACTCCAGCCGGTGCCGGCTCTACCAACCTAATCTTCATATCAATTCTCCAATCAAATATTTTCAAGGAACGTCAATCTATTATACAGATATTAACAAGTTCGAAACATAACATTTTTTTATCCAATTTGGTGTCTTGGGTGAGATACATAGGTTACACATCTGATAGAATATTAGAACAATA
>JBAXEY010000035.1:0-8090 GCA_037140175.1 bacterium
TTTTGAGGAACCATGCGGAGCCCCACACACAGGGATTTACTTGTATCTTTATTATGCGCCCGCATTCTACTTTGTAAATAGCCATTTTTTTGAACCAACGGTGACAGAGCCAGGACAAAAGCCTTGCGCTAACACACGCTAAATAAAAGTATTGACACCAGCATCTATTTTGTGATACATTCTTGCCAATAAATAATAGAGTGGGAGGGAAGAAAGGATTCTTATGCGTCGCTTTCGTTCTCTTCTAACGGTTCTCATGTTAACGTTCTTTTGGGTAACTCCGGTTTTGGCGGAGTCAGCTGACCTGTCTAAAGTAGAAAACTTTATACAGAATATTATTCAAGTTCTTGTCACCTTAGCCGGCCTGCTTGCAGCCGGTTTTTTTGTGATGGGAGGCATCGGCTATATTACCAGCTCTGGTAATCCGGAACACCTGGACAAATCTAAAAGAACAATCATTTTCTCTGCCCTTGGCCTAGCTATTGCCATCGGGGCTTTTGTTTTGAGTAATATTATTTCTCAAATCGCGGCAACTGCTTTTGGAAAATAAAAAAAAATGAAAAGATTATTTACCGCTTCTTGCTTTGCGGCAATATCTTTAGTTATACCGAGCGTAACATTTGCCGCTTCAAATCAAATAGTAGAGAACTTTACCCGTTATACCTTAACTAGTCTAACTGTTCTTGGTTCATTGGCTGCCACCTTCTTTTTAATCCGCGGTGGATATCTTTATATCATATCGTCCGGGGATCCTGGGAAACTTGATGAGGCAAAACGAACAATTAAGAAGGCATTGATTGGCTTAATCGTTGTTATCGGGGCAAGCGTTTTTTCCTCACTTCTTAACAACGCTTTTACTCAAACAAGTCTCGGTACCCCTGGAACTGCAATTAACCTTAGCCCAATTCAACCGACTAAACCGGATTCGTCTTTGACCCAAATCTTGCTTGATGCCATTTCTGGTTTTCTACAAAATATCGTCCAATCTGCCACCAAACCGATTTTAGACGGAATCACTTGGTTTTTAACAAGCACACCGGCGCTTTCTACCAACTCTGTTGTTTTTAACTTTTGGCTAGTTATGGTCGGAATTACTGACTCCCTGTTTGCTGTAGTCATCGCACTCCTAGGTCTCCATATTATGAGCGCATCTTCCTTCGGATTTAAGGAATTATCATTACGAGAACTATTCCCTCGGATCGGATTAGCCTTTTTACTTGCCAATACTTCAATCTTTTTAATTGATTGGGTCATCTCTCTATCCCAGACTCTGATCAGGGCTGTTCTTCAGGCGACCGGGGGTTTGGGCAAGGCCTGGATATTGAATGCCTTTGATCCAGTAGCACTAACAAGTGGGACAACTCAGATTATTACTCTAATTTTTGTGGTTATCTTTGTTATTTTAGCGATTGTGCTTCTGCTCTTTTACATTTCAAGACTGATGATTCTGGCCTTCGGCGCGGTTATTTCACCGCTAATCTGTCTTTTGTGGTTGCTACCTAAAGGGACTGAATTTGCTGAAAATTGTATTAAAACCTATGTGGTAACTATCTTTATTCTATTTGTCCATGTCGTTATCATTCAGCTTGCTTCGGCTTTCTTAACCATTCCCAGTCAGGAGGGAACCAACCCATTCATATCGGTGTTGGTTGGGATAGCTTTGTTTACGGTTCTTCTAAAAAGTACGGCAACCACAATCCAATTAACATTGGCCTCTCAAACAACGGGGACCATAAAGAAGTATGGTGGCCAGTTATTAAATGTAATTAGTTTACCAACCAAGGGGGCAACGGCGACTAGGGCAATTACTCAGAACGTGAGGACAAAATGAAAACAAGCGTCGTCCCAGCGCAAATTACAACGGTTGAAGATAAAATTGTGGGGAATCTAACATTCAACCAAATCTTGATGCTTGTTGTTTCCTTGGTTCTCGGGACAACGGTTTATCTTCTGATTCCGCCAATATCGCAACTTTCAGTTATTAAACTTGCCATTATTGTCCCTCAATTTCTGATTTTTGGACTTTTGACACTCCGCATCAAGGGGAGGACCGGAGCGGATCGACTAGTCATAATTATACGGTATCGCTTGCGTCCACACCTTTATGTTTTTACAAAAAATGATTGTATCACAAGGGATATAATTCCAATTGATGTGATAAAAAAGAAAATAAAATCACGGAAAATTGAACAGAATAAGGGACAAATCCCAGCCCATTTAGAGTTTGACCAATATTTATTGGATCGACTCTTATCGGACCCGTCCTTAATGATTCGAGTAGAACTTGGCAAGAAAGGGGGAATTGATGTTTCCTTTAACAAAGACCAGCTCTAGGGGCTCGGCCAGGGCTCAAATAGGGATAAAAGAAGTTCGAGATAATATTCTTGTTTTGTCCGGCAACCGTTACCGTTCGGTCCTTGTGACTTCTTCGGTCAACTTTGAACTCCAGAGCGAAGCAGAACAAGATGTCCTGATTGATAACTTTCAAGCTTATCTTAATTCTCTTACCACTTCGGTTCAAATTCTGATTCGGATTCGAGAATTGGACATTGAGCATTATTTAGAAAATCTGACCTTGACAAGGGCAAACGAAGACCAAGTAGTTTATAGGAAACAACTAGAATCATATTCAGACTTTATTCGTAAATTAGTATCAGGAAACAAGATCCTTTCAAGACGGTTTTACATTATCATTCCTTATGAAAATAAAGCCGTGACTGATTTTACTCTGGTCAAAGAGCAACTGCTTTTGGAACAAGAAATCACGATTAAGGGCTTAGAAAAGTTGGGAATGAAAGTCCGTCCATTAAAAAGTCTAGAAATATTAGACTTATTTTACAGCTTTTACAATCCGACACTCGCAAAAAGCCAACCATTAACCCAAACAATATTGAGGAAAACAAATGAATTTAGCCAAATTTAATCTGAAAAAGGGCTTAAACGATCGAAGGGTGGAGCGGAATCGCCAAAAACAAGGCCTAGTTTTCCATGTCGGAGAGCAAGACCAGCTTGATATTATCACTTATGCCGGTTTGCTTGAGACCCCAAGCTATCTTGAAATTGACGGCAGCTATCTTCGAACCATTTTCGTTTCAGGTTATCCGTATACGGCCTCAAGCGGTTGGCTCAATCATCTTGTGAACTTCAACCACAATATTGATATTTCGTATCACATAGAGCCAGTTGAGGCAACCCAGGCACTGCCTAAGCTGAATCGGAAGATCACCGAGCTTACATCGACCAAGCGGGCAATGGAAAGGGACGGCAAAATTATTGGAGCAGAATTACTTGACCCTTTGGAGTCAGCAATTGAGCTTCGTGATAAAATCCAAAGAGGTCAGGAAAACCTTTTTCAAGTCTCACTATATATTATGCTTTGTGCTGATTCGGAAGTTGAACTCTCTAAAGTTACAAAATTACTCGAAACTGTGCTTGCAACCAGACTCTTTTATACCAAGCAAGCAGCATACAGGCAGCTTGATGGTCTTCAGTCAGTTCTTCCTCGCGGTGATAACAGGTTGGCTCAGAAACGAAACCTCGACAGCACCTCGGCTGCCATGACTTTTCCCTTTATTTCTTCCGAGTATGTCCAAGAATCTGGTGTTCTCTATGGGATCAACCGGTCCAATAATTCATTGGTGATTGTTGACCGTTTTGCTCTACCTAACGCTAATAGTATTCTTTTTGCTCAATCCGGTGCCGGTAAGAGCTATACCGCCAAAGTGGAGGTTCTAAGACATTTGATGCAAGGCACAAAGGTGATTGTGATTGATCCGGAAAGAGAGTACAAACGATTAGCCGAATCAGTCAAGGGGACATATATCAAACTCTCCGTTCATTCAAAAGAAAAGATAAATCCCTTTGACCTTTCGGTTAATGCTTACAGTGAAGCCGATGGCTTTGCCGACCATGTCCAATCGCTAACTGAGATTCTATCCCTCATGGCAGAAGGATTGGGCGTCGAAGAAAAATCAGTTGTTGACCAAGCGATTATAAAAACCTATCGAAAAGCCGGCTTTTCCGGTAAGAATAAAACTAATAAGTCGTACCCAAAGTTAGATGATTTTGTGCTGACACTAAGAAACTTAAAGCAAGTGAAACTATGCCGAAGACTTGAAAAATACACAAAAGGATCTTTGGCTGAAGTTTTTAATACGCAGACTAATATTGAACTAGATAATAGGTTGGTTGTTTTTGATACCAAAGATTTACCTGAGTCACTTCGTCAGATTATGCATCTGATTATTGCTCAGTTTGTCCAGAACCAGGTTAAGAATGAGATACAAAAAAGAATCTTGGTAATAGATGAAGCTTGGCTGATGCTCGAGCATGAAGAGAGTGCCAGATTTATTGCCTCTCTAGTAAGACGAGCCAGAAAATATTATCTTGGAGTTAGTATTATCTCTCAACAAGCCAACGATTTTCTTTCAAATGGATACGGACGAGCGATAGCTTCACAAAGCGCGCTTCGAATTTTAATGAGACAAGATACGACGACAATCAAAAATGTCGGTATCGAATTTGGCTTAAGTGAATACGAACAGAAGTTTCTCTTAACCTGTGAACGAGGTGAAGCCCTTGTTATTGCTGACCAACACCATGTGGCGGTAAGAGTCACCGCTTCCGAAGCGGAGCACCCGCTGATCACAACCGACCCAGCAGAGAACAGCTAGGGCCGAAAAGAAATGACCATTGTTGCAATTAAGTATATCGTAGCTGCCTATTCAATGAGGCGAGAGATAAAAATTATATTTCTAACCATGGTGGGGGTTAGTTTAATTCCGGTTATTGCCGTACTAATGCTTACTCAAGTTGGACTTAATATAGTTTCCGGAGCCCTTGCCAGTCAAAATCCACAAACGTTGCAGATTGATATCCATGACCCTAAGTCCGGAGCCATAATCGATAAGGTCTCTGAGCCGGCTATTTGGCCAGTGTCAGGCCCGGTGACACTGGAATTTGGCGATTCATCTCCCTACCAGATATTTCATACGGGGATTGATATAGCAAGCAGTGACGGTAAGGTTGGGACACCGGTAGGAGCATTCATGAAAGGTAAAGTGATTTATGCAGATACTGAGTTCTGGGGCTTTGGCCGGCATATCATTATTGATAATGGTCATCATGTCACTTCTATATATGCACATCTAGATACTTTAAATGTAGCATACGGTCAAGAAGTCGAGGTTGGAACGATAATCGGAACACGCGGGAATACCGGTTGGTCAACCGGGCCACATCTCCACTTTCAAATAAATGTCTTTAGCATGCCGGTAAATCCAAGAACGTTTTTGAGCGGGAATCCATAGATAAATAAAGCGTTTCGATCTATTTTTTAGACAGAATATGGTATATTATCAACATATGGTTAGCAAAAACGATAATAATTTAAAAGAATTAGGCCGAAAACTAAAAAAAGCCAGAGAAAAGGCCGGGCTTACACAAGCACAAGTTGCCGATAAAGCTGGAATACATGTTAATTATTATGCTCGGGTCGAACGCGGAGAAATAAACGTATCATTTGAAAAGCTTCATACGATTATGGCGGTTCTTAAAATAAAATCACTAGGTATTTAGGTTTTATGCTTTCTGTGTGGTTCATCTAATGCTTCTTTAAGTGTTTTGCCCTCAAAAACTTGTTTTTCATACTCATCCATCCAAGAATCTACTAAACCTTGTAATTTAATTAAGTAAGAATCAAGCTCTTTATCCGAAAGATGGTTAACCTTGTCTCCTATGATTCGTCTTGCTTCTTGGAGTCTTTGCCTTTTTTCTTCACTACTTTCTAATTTCTTTTTCATTGTACTTAACTCCCCATATATTGTTTTTTAATCTGATTGATAATAAACTTAATTATATAGGATTATTTGTTATATACTTTCATTAATTGGATAATCCAATCTAATAGCGGTTCGAATGAATGTTCATCAAGGTCGCCAATAGTTTTGGTTCTGTGTGACCATAATGCCTGAAATCAAGCACAAAAAATAACACGTTTTCGCAAGAATCCGTGTTTTTTTGTTGCAACCGCGTGGGGCTCGAACCAGCTATTTTGTGCTTAAATCTGACTCAATTTGCTCTAATTTAGTATAGAGTTTGCGATTATTTATGTAGATCGTGGTATCCAAGCATGCCAGTAGCTCCCGTTTTTCATCTCGATTACCTTCCGTTAAGACATATTTAGCATACGTTTTTAGGTCTAGTTTTGTCGCTTTGACCTCATTAAGTCCTTGTCCGATCACTCCTTGAGAGAACTTGTTATATTTGGCGATTTCTCTCTCGAGCTTAGCCTTGCCTTTGACCTTATTTATATCTATTTTATCTTTGGATGACAGAAGCACAGGTATTTTCACTATCGATCTTTGAGAGTTTAGTTTTTTCTTCGCGGTGGTTATTAGACCTAAGGATTCACTTAGATTTATTGTCCAGTTTTCAGAACCAAACGATCCAACAAGTTTCTTCAGTGACGGGTTAAGAGCGTAACCCCTTGTGGAATCGTTTCTCGCAGAGTTTTCATTTGTCCTAACAACCACCTCGCCAAGGACTAGTAACAATAAATCTTTTCTCCTTATATCGTCATAGGATCCTGGAGAGATATTTTCTTCAAATTCCTTATTTATAAAACTAATAATATCCCTGGTTTTCATGTTCACATTATCGTCAAGGGATTTTGCTTCGCTCCAATTTGTTTTAGCGCCCAGCTGGGTAGTTGCCAAAAACGCCATTGCCATTCGTTCGATCCTTCTATTTGATAAACCCTCCATCGGCATATCCAAAGAAGTTAAAATAATTAGGGCGTCCTTTATTCTTTTTTTTACCAAAGATGATTTTTTTCTTGTATTCTGCGATTTTGCCATTACACCTCTATCAGTTTACTTTGATATAAATGTCGACATCTCTTGACCTTCTCCTCTGGCACTTCAATCCCCGAGTCTAAATATTCACAGAAAGAGCTTGCAAGATGATAGGCAAAAAGTGGAGGAACCGCATTTCCTATTTGATAAAACGCACTACTTTCACTGCCCTTAAAACGAAACCAGTCAGGAAAGCTTTGTAGTCTGGCTGCCTCTTTAGTAGTTAATCTTCTTCTTCTTCCGTTTTCTAGTATTACTCTGTGCATGTCACCTGTTGCCCCCGCAAGATTTCGGCAAGTAAGTGTTCTGGCTGGTTGATCAAGGTGGAGATCTCTTGGTCTAATGCACTTTGATGCTTTTTCGTATCGACCAACGTAACCTTCCATGCTTTGTGTTAGATATTTGGATTCAGGAACTTCATTATTAATTAGATCGCCCACAGCATCACCTGCCGTAACAATCTCTTGTAATCGGTTGGGGAACGTGTAATTCCCACTTTTAATACCAATTACCACAAGCCTTTCTCTTTTTTGAGGAACTCCATAAAATGAGGTGTTGAATAATTGAAATTCGATGTAGTACCCCATATTTTGCAGTTGGCTTACTACTTCATCAAAATATGGCCTATTTTTATATAACAATCCTCTTACGTTCTCGAATAAGAAAATCTTAGGCTCAACCTGTCTTATGGCCTCAATAAATGCAGGAAATCCGTTTCTGGTGTCATCAGAGCCTTTTTGTTTGCCACCGACACTGAATGGCTGACAAGGGGGACCTCCAATCACAATATCAGCTTTTGGAAACTTAGTTTTTGAAGTAATAGTCTCTTGGAGGCACTTTCCAACAAGATTATTATTATAGGTGTTTACACAGTCAATATTAAATTCTAGTCCGATGGTTTCGAAGCCGTTTGCTTCAAATCCGAGCGCTAGCCCACCTGCACCAGCAAATAAATCCAAGACTATCTCTTTACGTTTTTTTCTTGGTTTAAGACTGTTTATCGATTTTACGTATTTATTCATTTGTTTAATTCTACCAAAGAATTAGATAAATATCAGCATTAAACGTAATTCGTACGATCTCGTACAAGTTGCTACGAAAGAACTATGGGTTAAGAAAAACTAACAGAGTTTTTAAATAGTTCTAAACTCATCGCTATATGTTTGTCATGAAGTTATGTCTTGATCTGTACCCCCAAAAGTAGACACAAGTGTCACATTTCTTTGTGACAGGTTA
>JBAXEY010000036.1:0-7992 GCA_037140175.1 bacterium
ACTCAAAGCGTCAAATCCGACAGCTTGAAGTGTCTACTAAACAGGGTACACATCATCTATTAGTGTCTCATTTGTCTCATTTCGTGCTTAATTTAGTCTCTGCGCTACTCGGCTCTCCAAATGCCCGTCTGCACCGAACGGCATGTTCGGGCTGGGAACGCATACTCAATAAACTGACGCAAGGTAACTTAGTACTATTAATGACACAAATCAACTAAACTGCTAAGCACTTTTTGTGATAGAATCTTGATATGTCAAATAGTTAAATAAAAGGAGGAAGTATGGACTTGGTTGATTATTTGCAGGCCTACGCCAATGAATTTGGGGCTACTTTGTCGGAGAAGAAGGGTATTTGGACTTTTACGAAGTTAGTGGCCGAGAGGAAGGCTTTTTTGTCAAAAAAGAAACTAGAATACATCGCAAAGTTTCGTGTTGAAGATGAATCCAAAGTATTGAAATTCACTGAAATGCTAAAAGAATCCGGGTCTGGTCTAACAAGTGGTGGTGGCGGATTTGATGGTGGCATGTCTACCGGGTTCGGTTTTAAAACTGAATCATATAACACTATGAATGGTGGTCAGCGTGGGGGTTCTATCGAAGAACAATCAACCCTGTTTGGCAAAGATTATAGCTACACATTTGACTATAAAGAAGTCAGAGCAAAGCTAGAAGAACTAGCCAAAAGTGAGGGCTATGGATTCAAATACCAGATAACTTCCTTGGGGCTCTAGTGCAGCACCCGCGCTACTCGGCTTCGCCAAGCACCGCAAGTCACCAACTTCGGTACTTGTTTATTATTATGTTCAGTCATAAAATATAATTAAATAATATGTAACTAACGTATTAGACAATAAAAAGCATTACGAAGGAGAATTGCAAAATGAAAGCACTTATAGCAAACAAATTATTGCTAGCAATAGTCGGCGGGGTAGTTGTTGTTAGCATCGGCGCTGGAGTATATTTTGGTGTTATAAACAAGAATAACGATGAAGTAATAACTGGTGAGAATAAGACAGAAACAAAGACTTCTAACGGTGATTTTATTAAAATGGGCCAAGACTCTTTTGGCGTAGAAGTTTGCAACGAAATGTCCAAAAATGAAGTGGCGAAAGTAATTGGAAAGACTATCGTAAAAACAGAAGATTACAGCAATGGTGGGAGTACCGGTTGTGAGTACTTCCTGGAAAATACTAGTTTTGTCATTATCGATGTCGGTTATGGTGACATGGCCAAACAAAAAAAAGGCCTGGAGGTTTTGGACCGAACTTTCAAGATAGAAAGTCGGATAAAGCTTGAGAACTTTTTGGCCTATACCGAAAAGGGTTTAAACGATGTTTATATGAACGTTGCACCGGGTCAAAAATACGTTCGGGTGGGCCGAAGTTCAATATCGGTAGTTGATGAAGAGACCTTAATCAAATTAGCGATAGCGACTGAAGCAAAGATAAGAAGTTATAAGTAGTATGTTATATCTACTGATAGTTTGGGTTAGACTGTTTTTTGGCTCCAGCGCTACTCGCTTTCGCCAAATAGCGGATGTTGAAACTTAGGTTTTTTACAACCAAAGGTCACGAACCTCTCTCTGAAACAATCCGTGGCGATTTTGGCCTAACTGGTCTAATAATATAGTCTCCGCTTCTGACAGTGTCGAAAATGGCAAACTGGAAGTAAGGCGATTTTTCATACCGATGAACTTTTTGATTACGAAAAAACAATTTCGGCTCATGTTTATTCAAAAGAGGAGAGATAGACAATTTTTTGTGGCGCAATCTTTTTTTAGTCTCGGATCTATGCTAAAATAACTAAGCTTTTTGACACTGGAGACCTTCAGTACAGAAAATGTCCCCATAGTTCAATGGATAGAACAAGAGACTCCTAAGCTCTAGATCCAAGTTCGACTCTTGGTGGGGACACCATGTATTTATGGATATCAGACTGAGAGAGTGGTGCTGGCGAGGAGAGATGCCCATAACGTTTAGGCCATTGCTAAACTCTCGCGAGGCTACCTATTTAAATCAGGTGATATTACTTATTTCTAAACATACCAAGCTCATGTTCTTCCGTTATTTCTTCTTCTATCATTTTATTGTGAATATAATTGAAAAATTTAACAAAATAGAATAAAAGACATCCAAACAATGAAGAGTAGAAAAGTTTTTTAATTAGCTTGAGCTGCACATTTTGGACAAACTGGTTAAAATAAATATCTTTGTTATAGATGAAGGTACCCAGCGATGTTGCTATAAAGATAATTAATACAATAAATACAAAATAAGCCAAAATTATCCCAATATGAATAAATATCCTTAGCAAATAATGTTTAAGATTTAGTTTATGTACTTCTTTTGCCTTAATAAAAAACAGTTTAACCACCACCCAGTTTCTAAGATTGTTATAAATCAAATCGAACGAATAGTACAATAGATATGCCAAGATGCCTACTATAGCCCAAAAAACAAACAACGGTATATGTGATATTTTAATAAAAATATCATCATTCAAAATTGTTTTAATTGCATCAGGAAAGCCTGATTTAGCTAAACCTCAAACTGAATTAGCCACAGAATAGTCTACCTTATAGGAAATATAAGACAGGAAAGTAAACAAGGAAGAAATAAGGTGGATATTAATAATGGTTTTCATTTTTATAGTATTTATAGTTTTTAACGAATATCCGTATATCTTCAAAGGTAATAAGTCAGTAGGATTATATGGTTCAAGACCAAAAATTGTATTTATACCGAGAATTCTCTAAGGGTTTTGAGAATAGAGGTTGCAAAAAATAGATCTGGTTTGTAGAATAAAGAAGCATTTCAGAAAACATTTTATTAATAATAGGTGGAGGGAATATGGCTGTAGCGAAAAAAAAGAAGGAAGTGGTCTTAGACGAGGTTGAAGTTCAAGATGAAGTGGTAGAGAAAAGCGAAACCCCAGCAAAAGAGCCAGCGAAGAAAAAATTTGACATAAAATCATTTCTGCAAAACAAAACCCTAATAGCTTTATTGGTAATAATTGTCTTTGTTGGTGGTGGCTATGCCTTTGTAAAATATTTTGGACAAAAAGACATTGGACCTGATGCGGCGAAGACAAAAGTTGAAAAATATATAAACGAAAACCTAGTTCAAGCCGGGACAAAAGCAACCGTCAAAAACATTGTAGCCAATGGAAACTTGTATAAAGTGACCCTAACAGTTGGGACGCAAGAAGTGATCGGCTACGTGACCAAGGATGGAAAGCTATTTTTCCCACAAGCGTATGAAATGGACAAAACATCGGCAGAAAAAAGTGCTAGTAAGGCAGCATCGAATGAAAAAACTACTGCAGAAACCAAGGCTGACGTACCAACAGTTGACTTGTTTGTGATGAGTTATTGTCCATATGGACTCCAAATGGAGAGAGGCGTACTTCCCGCAGTTGAATCATTGGGAAATAAAATCAAATTCAATTTGAAATTTGTAAGCTACACTCTCCATGGACAAAAAGAAGTTGATGAGAACACGAACCAGTATTGTATTGCGAAGACTCAGCCAGCTAAACTAAACGCATATCTTAAATGCTTTTGGCAAAAGAGTACTGGTACAGCTGATGCTTGTATGACTTCAACGGGGATTAATGCTCAACAGGTCAAAACTTGTGTCGCAGACGCCAAAACACAATTTAATCCAACCGAAAAAGATTATAGTATTGATAAGGCTGATAATACAAAGTACGGGGTAGAAGGGTCCCCAACCTTAGTGGTCAATGGCACGACAGTTTCTTCGGGTCGTGACAGTGCGAGCGTTCTAAAAGCAATCTGTTCTGGCTTTAAAACCCAGCCAAAAGAATGTAGCGCCACCTTACCAGCCACTTCTCCTGTGGCGGGTTTTGATGACGAAGCCGCGGCGTCTAGCGCTTCTGGGGGGACAGCTGCTTCAGGTGGTTCTTGTAACTAAAAATATATTTTTGAAGCGAAAAAGAAGAAGGGACGAGTAGTAGTACTCGTCCCTTTTCCTGACATTTTGAAACTCATACGGCTCAGGGTTGGAGTTGACACTTGTCAAGGATATCTATAACAGTCTGAGAAAGGATAAAGACCTCCTGTTGAGTAGTGTCATCGATTACAGAGATTGTTATAGTTTCACCAGAGAACTTTACTAGATTGACTAAATGCGATGAAAAAAGGCATTTGGCCACCCCTCGAGTATAAACCGTTCCTCTCGGGTTTGGATCATTCTTTTGACAAGCTTGCTGGATGGTCACGTAGTAGATGGGCACATTCCAGTATTTCTCACTCCCAACTATTTTGATGAGACCACTATGTGGAAAATACTCATCTTTCCAGATAACGGTCATTGTATCACCTTCAGCCGTAGAGGTTGAAGGTGGAGAGAATCTCCATAGCAGATCCAACCACAGCCTCTGCTTGCTGGGTGCTTAGCCCATCTGCTACCGTGATAAAGATTGTATTACCCCACAGTTTGACAGTTCTCACATCTGGTATCTCGAGTAGTTTTCTGGATATTTTACGGGTTCTGTCAGTCCCGTCTGGGTTCATGTCTGTTTGTGACGAGAGGGTCTGGCGGAGATCTCGGTAAAAGACGCCTCTCCTCCAATAACAATCCTTACCTACCAGCGTAATGCGGCCGACTGGGAGATTAAATTTGGATTCCCATGGATTATTCACGGTTACTCCTATCCGTCGAAAGAGTGGATTTCCGCGACTTTACTGATGGCTGACTCAGCGATTATTCGAGCTTTTTCTAAATCAGTTTCATCTTCTACAAGAATACAGATCGTATCTTCGAAGAGTTTTACAGATATTACTTCCTTGGATGTGAGTAAATACCTAGCGAGTCTGCGCGTTTTGGTCGAGCCTCCATGGTTCATGTCACACTGGGATAGAGTCTGAAACAGATTGCTGTAGCTGACTTCTGTATTCCACAGTTTTATATCTCCGATTACCTTGATGAGGTTTTCGTGCTCTAAATACTCGTATTTCCAGTCTGTGAGCATTTTTCCTCCACCTTGTTTCATTTATGTCAGGGTACACACATTTGTGGTAAGAGATAGGTTAGCACTCAAAAGGTAAAATATCAATAAAACCGAATGCTTAAAAGCTTCGACCTTATATATTGTAAGCAGGTTTATGCTAAAATGTCTTATAGGGGTAAATGAAGAAAAGTATATAAATATACCAACGAAAGTCATTTAGAATTTTATGAAAATTGAATCAATTAATCCGAGAACGGGCAAAAGCATAGAAACCTTTGAAGAAATCAAAACTGATGAGCTTTCGGAAATTATTATTAAGTCCAAGAAAGCTCAGAAAAGTTGGGCTAGGCTTCCGAGCGAAGAGCGGATCAAGGTTATTTTAAAACTTAGCGAAATTATTGATAGAGAGAAAGAACAAATAGCAGAAATAGTTTTTGAGGAAGCAGGGTTTCTAAGGACAGAAACATTGGGTGAGATTACGGGGGATATTTTAATTGGGATTGAGAGTCATATTATGGATTACAACGCAGTCAAGGAATTAGACTTTTCAAACGAAACTTTTGAATCAAAAGTACAGTTTATGCCGCAGGGTGTTATTGGACATATTGGTATATGGAACTATCCTGTCTGGCAGACTTTTATAACGGCTATCCCAGCCCTATTAGTCGGAAATGCTATCATTTATAAACTTTCGGAGTTCACGACGATGACGGGTCTCAAAATTGCCGAAATGATATGGGAATCTGGGGTGCCAAAAGATGTTTTTATTCCCGTAAGTGGAGGTTCAACAATCGGACAGGAAATAGTCAAATCTGATGTGGATATGATAGTTTTTACCGGTGGCAGCGGAACCGGCAACAAAATAATCAAAGAAGCAGGAACAAAGCCCCTACTTCTAGAACTATCAGGGAATGATGCTGGAATCATTTGTGAAGATTGCGATCTCAAACAAACCATAAAAGGAGTTATATGGGGGAGTTTTCTCCATGGTGGACAAGTTTGCACTAGGATAAAACGAGTTTTTGTCGAGCGCGATATTTCAGAAAAATTTCTTGATGGTTTTCTTGAACAAACAAAGAGATTGAAAATTGGTGAGCAAATTGCACCTCTAATTCGGGCCGAGGCGAGAGAAAAGGTTGATGACCAAGTTCAAGAGTCGATAAAGGGTGGAGCTAAATTGCTTTTGGGTGGTAACAAAAGCTCTAGAGAAGGCTTTTACTTTGAGCCAACAATCCTATTATATGAGGATTCGAATGCAACAATGTACGAAGATGAAATCTTTGGCCCAGTTGCTCTAGTCCAAATAGTTGAGAATGTAGATGAAGCAATAAAGAAATCCAATGATACAAAATATGGTCTTGGCGCGACTATTTGGACGCGAGATCAGAAAAAGGCAATGTTTATTGCAGAAAAACTCGATGTCGGAATGGTTTGGATAAATGATTCAAATGCGGCGATTCCAGGTGGAGTTTACTACGGAGGCATAAAAGAGAGCGGGATAGCAAGTTCTCAAAAACGGGTAATGTCATTTATGAAGAAAAAAATGATTATTTCAAATTCGAAAGCAGAAATTCGAGATTGGTGGTATTCTTGAGTAAGGCTAAGCCATATTTATTAGAGATTACTTCAAAAAATTATATAATTTTGGTAGAATTAAATTAATAACAAGAAAGAAATATATGGGGAAAAAAATTTGGATTTTGATAGTAATATTAATAGTTGTCTTGGGCGTAGGGGGCTGGCTCATTTATGATAAGCAGTTTAGGGGAAACTCAAAAGTTGAAGTGAGCGAATCGCAAGTAAATATTGTTGTGAAAAAGGGACAACAATTTACTATAACCTTAACCTCAAATCCTTCCACTGGCTATACTTGGTCAGTGAGCGATGATTATGATAAAAATATTGTACAAGCAGTAAGCAATGAATATATAGCACCAAACACGCAGAAAGTTGGAGCTCCAGGAAAAGAGTTGTGGACATTTAAGGGGAAGGGTATCGGTAATACAAAACTAAATTTTACTTATGCTCGTTCATGGGAAAGTAAGTCTAATCAGAAAACCTTAAAAGCATTTAATCTAACTGTTAAATAGGCGCCACATTTACAATAAAGATTTTTTGATAATAAGCGACGGGAATATAGTTACTAGGGGGATTTGATATCAAAAAGACACTTTGTGATAATATATAAATGGAGGAAAAATGGAAAAAGAAAAAAATGATGAAAAGAAGGAATGTTGTAAAGGTAAAAAATGGAACAATACGAAGGCGGGATCTAGTGCAGGTGCAGGCGCTGTTTATTGTCTCGGCTTAATCGGTGCTGCTGTATATTATATCCAAAATGCATCATCATTTTGGGACGGTGTTGTTGGTCTTTTGCAAGCGCTTGTTTGGCCAGCGATGCTAGTCTATAACTTATTCGAATCATTGAATATGTAAATTTATAAATTAGGAGTTTGTATGAAAGAGAAAAAAATAGGTGAAGTGACACATTTTTTTGATCATATTAGCGTCGGTATCGTCAAAGCATCAAGTCCTATAAAGGTTGGTGATAAGGTTCATTTCAAAGGTCATACGACTGATTTTGAACAAGAAATAACAGAAATGCAATTTGACCATAAATCTATTGATAGTGCCAAAAAGGGTCAAGAATTTGGGCTGAAAGTCAAAGAACAGGTCAGAGAGGGAGATGACGTTTTGGGCGTTGATTGATCAATATCACAGTAATTATAAAAAGGTAGCCATAAATATGACTACCTTTTTTTGCAAACTTATTTGGGTGGCCTGGGTCCACCCATAAAAATAGTAGGGAAGACCCAGGAAGTAGTTGTTTCTAAAACAAGTCAGATGAATCGATCGGGTTGCGGCGATGCCTAGAGTTGGCATCAAGCATGCCATGCCGATAGCAGTAAACGCTTGGCGTATAAATACTTAACTCTGTCCGACAATTTGGTACTGCGCATGTTTCGTGGTGTCTTGGGTGAGATACATAGGTTACACATCTGATAGAATATTAGAACAATA
>JBAXEY010000037.1:0-7323 GCA_037140175.1 bacterium
CCGCAATAATAGCCATCACAACCATCAACTCGATTAACGTAAATCCTAAATTTCTATTTCTCAGCTTCTCCTCCTTTTTTATTTTTCTTAATATCAAGTATCAAACTTTGTCATTATTTTGTCAAGAAAATAGCCGAGCATAATCTCGGCTATTAAATGATTTCTATTAGTTGATTCTTTATGGTCCAGTGATAGTGTCCATCGTTGTTGAACAATTGTTTTGGTAGGATGTGATCGTATAGTTAGTTGCAGAAGAAGTTACCAAACCCCCTCCATTTGCACAAGCGCCACCGCCTGTTTCAACAGTAGCTGTACCGAATAAACAACCACTAGCAGCGGTTGC
This sequence comes from bacterium, assembly GCA_037140175.1. GTDB lineage: Bacteria > Patescibacteriota > CPR2 > UBA1875 > CAIMLA01 > CAIMLA01. The sequence continues at coordinate 344 of JBAXEY010000037.1, forward strand.
TACCGCAAACGTAACGCCACTACAGACTGGATAAGCCTTGTTCCTTACAAAAAGCGCCTCAAGACCTGTCTGTATAGTTCGTGCGTTTGACCGGCTAGTAGTTTCTTTGGCGGCGTTTCTAGCTACAGTGATTGCCCCAATAAATAGTACTGCTAGAACCGCAATAATAGCCATCACAACCATCAACTCGATTAACGTAAATCCTAAATTTCTTTTTCTCAACTTCTCCTCCTTTTTTATTTTTTCTTAATATCAAGTATCAAACTTTGTCATTATTTTGTCAACTTCTATTTAATCACGCTGACCAAATTGTAAATCGGTAGCATAATCGCAACTAATATTAGTCCTATGATCACTCCCATAAAAACAATCATTGCCGGCTCAACGATGGAGGTCATACTTTTTACAAAATTATCGACCTCTTCATCATAGTAAGTTGCCAAATTATCTAACATTGCATCAATCTCGCCCGTTTGTTCTCCAACCCGAACCATTTGATAGACAATTGGTGGGAAGAGTTGGATGTTATCCTCCAAGGGTTTAGATAAGGGTATGCCGCTTTTTACCTTTTCCGCTGCATCAACTAAAACACTCGCATAAATAACGTTTCCCACGGCCTTGCCAACAATATTTAGAGATTCAAGAATCGAGACACCTGAGCTAACTAACCCTGCCATTGTTCTAGAAAAACGACTCAGATAAACACTTTTCATAAAATTATTAATAATCGGCGTTTTTAGCTTCAGGCCGTCCCAGAAAATACGACCATTTTTGGTTGCTATATATCTTTTCATTAAATAAATACCAACTGCGATTAAAGCAACAAAGATTAACCCATAAGTTACAAAGGCATGCGAAATGGCCAGAACTATCCTCGTCAATAATGGGAGTTGCGAGTCAAAGCTTTTATAGAGACTTTCCATTTGAGGTAATACATACATTATCATCACCGCCAGCACACCCATCACAACCACTAACAGAAAAGCTGGGTAAGCCATAGCACTTCTAATTTTTTTCTTGATTTTGTAGTTATTCTCTAGATTATCAGCCATTCGAATAAGAGCCTTGTCCAATGATCCTGTGGCTTCGCCTGTCTTTATTAAGGTCACATCAATTTGATTAAATGTTTGCGGGAATGCAGACATAGAAACAGACAAAGCAGAACCACCTTCGACGCTGCGAGTTATTTGGCCAATCATCTCTTTGACTTTTTTATTCGGATTTTGTTCTTCGAGAGTATTGAGGGCTCCTGAAATAGGTAAACCGGCTTTGATAAAAGTTGCTAATTGTCTAATCAGAAAAACCTTATCTTTTTGTGAGATCCTATTCATAAAAGGTATCCCACCTTTGCCCTTGGTTTCAATCTTAATCGGATAAATGTCCTTAGCGATCAAGATTTTGCTAGCAGCAGACTCTGTCTCGGCTTCTATCACACCTTCAACCGCCTCACCATCTTTATTCTTTGCAATATAACGAAAATTAATCATTTTTTACCCATGTAATAACTTTTCTAATTCTGTTGGATCAACAGCATAATTATGTGCTTCGTCTGAAGTTATTTGTCCTAGCTTGACTAGGTTTACTAATGCCTTGTCCATAGTTATCATGTCCTTGTCAGCACTCGTTTGAATAACAGCATCCAATTGGTGTGTTTTGCCCTCACGAATAATATTTTTTACAGCTGGTGTCGTGACCATAATTTCAGCAACAGCAACTCGTCCACCCCCGATTGCTGGTATCAACCTCTGTGAAACAACGCCCTGCAAAATATGAGCTAACTGAACTCTGATTTGAGGTTGTTGATATGGGGGGAAGACATCAATAATACGATCCATTGTCTGGGCAGCTGTATTTGTGTGTAAGGTTGCCAAAACCAAATGACCAGTCTCGGCAATAGTTATGGCTGAGGCTATGGTCTCCAAGTCTCTCATCTCCCCCACCATTACAACATCTGGGTCTTCGCGTAAAACACTTCGTAGTGATGTCGCAAAGCTCCTAGTATCATAATAAACTTCTCTTTGGTCAATCAATGCCTTTTTATTTGTAAAAGTATATTCGATAGGGTCTTCAATCGTGATAATGTGAACCCGCTTATCAGTATTAATCTTATCAATCATTGCCGCAAGTGTCGTTGATTTTCCTGACCCGGTCGGTCCTGTCACAAGTACTAGACCCCGCGGATATTCAGTAAATTTATTTAACGTAGGTGGCAGACCAAGTTCATCAATTGTTCTAATCTTCGTTGGAATATAGCGCAACGATAGCGCCAAATTGCCCTTCTGGTGGTAAGCATTCGCACGAAAACGAGCAACATCTCCAAAAGCAAAGGAGAAATCGATTTCTTTGTCTTCCTTTAAGGTCTTTTTCTGATTTTCGTCGATGACAGAATAGATTAGATTCTCTGCTTCTTGCTCTGTTAGAGGTTGAGCTTTATCAGAAATTGGCTTTAAAAATCCGTCAATTCTAATCATTGGTGCAGCCCCTGCTGTAATATGAAGGTCTGTTGCTTCTAACTTGACCACCTCTTCTAACATATTTTCGATTCGTAACTCTGCCATATTAACCTCATTTATTCATTTTAATTGTAGCATAAAATCTAATATCAAAACATTTATTCTGCTGTAATTCTTGAGATAACCTCATTAACCGTTGTTATCCCCTCTAAAGCCTTTAGAAATCCATCCTCGCGCATTGTCACCATTCCCTCTTTGACTGCAAGCGCTTGTATCTCAGTGGGTGTCGCATGGGTTAAAAGTAGCTTTTCCATTTCGTTGGAAACACCAAAAACTTCATATATTCCTACACGTCCTTGGAAACCTGTATTACGACAATCTTCGCATCCTTCACCTTCATATAGAGTAATCTTCTCGTCTTCAAAGAATGGCAGATTTTGATAACCACGGTCATCAACTTCTTTTTTTGACATCTCTTTTGTCGGCAAAAACTGCCCAACAGCTTTTTTGATCGCAGCAGTCAATGTTGGGGAGGCTTCAAATGATTTTTTGCATTTCGAACAGATTCTTCTAACAAGCCTTTGTCCGATAACCGTATTTACTGTTGAGGCAATTAAAAACGGCTCGACATTCATGTCCAGTAAACGAGGGAGAACACCTGCAGCATTATTTGTGTGGATTGTGGATAATACCGTATGGCCAGTCAAAGCTGATTGTATTGCCAGCTCTGCTGTCTCTGTGTCACGAATCTCGCCAACCATAATTACATCAGGATCTTGGCGAAGGATTGAACGAAGCCCAGAGGCAAAGGTAAGTCCAAGAGCAGAATTTACTTGAATCTGGTTAACCCCATCTACCTGATATTCGACCGGGTCCTCCAGCGTCGTAATGTTTATTTCTGGATTATTAATTTTGTTTAATACGGCATAAAGTGTGGTCGTTTTACCTGAACCAGTTGGGCCAGTTGATAGCACCATTCCATGCGGTCTTTTGGTCCCAGACTCTATCAACCTAAAGGAATTCCCCCTTAAACCAAGCTCTTCCAAAGTAATCAATCCTCCAGATTTATCTAATAATCTTAAGACAACCTTTTCGCCATACATTGTTGGTGTTATTGAAACACGAATATCAATCTCCTTATCATCAATCCTAATACCAAATCGTCCATCTTGGGGTAACCTGTGTTCATCAATTTTAAGATTAGCCAAAATTTTAATACGTGATACCAGGGCGGCGTGAATGTGGACGGGAAGGGTCATCGCTTCGTGTAATACTCCGTCAATTCGGTAGCGAACTTTAATGCTTTTTTCCCTCGCTTCGATATGGATATCTGATGATTTCTCTTTTGAGGCATACTCTAAAATAGTATTAACTGCTCTAGTAACAGGCGCGTCTTGGACAACCTCACCAATATTATCTATTTTATCAAGATCAAGGGTAGGCTCTAAATTTACACTTTGTAGTGCTTCGGTCAATTCGCTTGAAGCATCTTGGTATTGATCGATAACTTTTTTTATACTAGCCTCAGAAGCTAAATATGGGACTACAGACATTCCACTTTTCTTTTCGACAAATTCAATAACTTGGACGTTATTAGGATCAGTCATAGCTATATTTAAAGATCCGTTTGCAAATGCAAATGGAACAGTAGTATACTTTTTTGCCAACTCCTTGGGAATATTAATCAGAACGTTTGGATCAACCTTGGTTGTGTTGAGATCTATATAGGGCACATTAAGAGAAATCGCTGCTGCTTTGGTCAGATTTTCTTGGCTAACAATTTTTGAATCAACCAAAACTTCTACCAGCTTTTTACCAGTTTTGGCACTCTCTATTTTTGATAACCTGAGCTGTTCTTCCGTTATCAACCTAAGTTGGATTAGGACTTCTCCAAGCTTTTTTTCTTCTTTTACTTCCATATTTTTTAGTTTATTGGAGCAAACGGGTTCACACGACCGATATTATCTAGCTTTGCCTCGTCATAATCTTTAAACTTCTTTATATTCGCTAGAGTATCACTGTCAATATTGCCCGTTATTGTTTGATCTTTTTTTTCCACTTGTCCCTGCGTCGTCTGTGCTATTGTTCCTTTGCTACCGCTAGATCCAAGGAGCTTGAAGGCAATAAAGACTGCCCCCCCGATAACAACTAGACAGATAACCAAGATCATAATATCTTTCTTCTTTAGTTTCATCTTATTTTCCCCTCACATAGGTCGTAACCATTAAATTAACTGCCAGCGAGCCTGTCTCGTTTACCTTGATTGAAAAGCTATCGATGTTCACCAATCTTAATGCTGACTCAGATTTTGTGAGGAATTCCTTGAAGCTAAAATATGAGTTGAAATCGATTGGAGCTGCATAGGTTAGCTTCTGAATATCCAACATCCCTGTTGGGACTTGAGATACGTCACCTTGGTTCGTTGTTTCAGAGGTACTACCTTCATTGATTGATTTAACAACTCCACCATTTTCTTTGGCCAATTTATCGATTTGAATAAATAATCTACCTGCATCTTTGATCTCGGGCAAAGCATTCTTTACAGTTTCCGCGTCAGCTTTAAGTTCCTCTTCCTTATCTTTTAGCCCATCTAGTTTAATTTTTTTGTCTTCTAGGGCTTTAAGTTCAGTCTTTTTTACTTTTACATCAGCACTTAAAGTCTTGGCTTTATTGACAGATGGTTTAATGACAAAGAAAGAAAGCAATAATACCACTAAAATTGTTCCGACACTTAGCCAAATAATATAGCCGAAACTTGTTTTATTAAAAATATCTTTTGTTTTTACCATAGTAATCCTTCCACTAAGCTCATTTTTGCCTGAAAAGTAACTTTTCCGTCACCTTTAGCGCTATATCCTGCAACATTAACGTTTTGGAATAAGTTCTTGCCTCCTTGACTACTTGCAGACACACTTTCAGTTTCATTTGTGCTTTCTGTCTCTGTTTTTACTTTGAAGTTACTAAAAGATTTGATAAACCGATCGATCGAATTAACATCTTTCCCAGTAACATCCATCGTAATCTCATTTCCTTTGATGTCAAAGCTAGTAACCTGTGTGTCTTCTGGCGTGGCCTTTTCTAGCTCTGTAAAAAATTTTGACCATTTTGAACCACCGTTGATTATTTGTTTAATGTCTGTCAAGCCATTTTGTAATGTGATTACAGTCTCCTCCAAAGCTTTGTAGGGTTCTAAGCTTTGTTCTACGCTCGATATGTCTTTATTGGTGTCTGAGAGTTGTCTTGATTTCGCCAAATTGTAACTTAATAACCCAAAAACTATTACACCAACAATAATCGCTACTATAATGATGACTGTCGTCGCCATCGTGTTGTAGCGATAGGTTTTTTGCTGTTGCTGTTTAATTTCTGGGATTAGATTAATTTTAAACATTTAATTCCCCCTCATTGCGAGCCCAACCGCACACGCAAACTCCAATGAATTTTGATTTAATTTATCCGAAATATCCGCGTGGTAATTTACATTTCTCCAAGCATTGCCATAGACTACCTCAATACCAAGCACGGACTTTAGAAAACTTACTAATTCTTGAAGTCGAGAACTATTGCCTGTTAGTATTATTTTTTGCACCTGTCCTCCATATTGATCCTGGTAGTATTTCATCGATCGTGAAATTTCGTCTGTGAGATTGTAGAGTATTGGTTTCATGACTCTATATATCTGCCCCTCTAACTTATCTTGAGAAAGTCCAAACTTGTATTTAAATTGTTCCGCTTGATCCCAATCTAGCCCTAGCCCCTGAGAAATCGCTCTCGTTAAAGAAAACCCCGCTACTGGCAAACTGCGCACATGGGTAACTACTCCATTTTCGACAATAGTAAGCTCCGTCGACATTCCGCCAAAATCGATTGCCATCACCAATGGATCGCTCGAATTCGACAATGACCTAGCAACCGCTATCGATGAAGTCTCAAGATACATAACATCAATTTCCGCCAAGGAAAATAACTCCATTATTCTATTCACTTTATTTTTTGGAGCCGCCACAACCATGACCGCTAGCTCCTTTGATGTTGGGTTTTCTCTCACTACTTGCCAATCTATCTTGACCTCATCAACTTTCAGAGGAATATTTTGCTCAGCCTGATATTGAACTGCCTTAGCTAGCTCGCCTTGGTTCATTGGTGGCATCTTGATGACAGTAGAGAATACCACCGAAGAAGGGAGAGAAGTCACTACCTTTTTGCTGCCGACGCCTGTAGATTTGCACAAATCCTTGATAACCTTAGCTATTTTCTCCAAATCTAATTTGCTATCGCTCTGAGATATATTGCCAGGAAGCGGAGCCTCCCCAAATGAAACCAAACTATAAGAAGTCGCCTTCTTTTTGAGCTGTACTAAGCGTATGGCTGTAGCACCGATGTCTATTCCAATTAATTCACTGTCATCTGAGAATAACCCCATTTTTTACCTTTTTATTTTTTTTCACAATCAACAAAAACAGAGCTGGCTTTCAACTTCTTACTATTTTTAATCTTTTCTTTTTTTGTATATACATCTCTAGACAT
>JBAXEY010000038.1:0-7067 GCA_037140175.1 bacterium
AATAATTACAAAAGTATTTACTTTTGAACAAATTATATATACAATTAAACGCGATTAAATAAGTAGCGTCGTTAGCTTGAATTAGGAGGCTAAAGTGGCTGAAATAAAACCAAGTATGGAAACATTTGCTCGCATCAAAGTAGTTGGTGTGGGTGGTTCTGGCAATAATGCGGTTAATCGAATGATCGAGGCTGGGTTACAGGGAGTTGAGTTTATAGCAGTGAACACTGATGCTCAGGCTCTGCATGCCTCAAAGGCTGACAAAAAAATTCATATTGGAAAAGCGCTGACTAAAGGTTTGGGTGCAGGAAGTGACCCAGAAGTTGGGAAAAAGTCTGCGGAAGAAGATAGCGAAAACGTCTATGAATCACTTAAGGGTGCTGATATGGTCTTTGTTACTTATGGCGCTGGCGGTGGGACTGGAACAGGGGCTGGACCAATTATTGCTAATATTGCAAAAGAGGTTGGAGCACTTACAGTCGGTGTGATTACAAAGCCTTTCGGTTTTGAAGGTGAAAAAAGAAAGCGCGTTGCCGAGGAAGGAGCTGACGAACTTCGAGACAAGCTTGATGCACTAATAACAATACCAAACGATCGATTGCTCCAAGTAGTTGATAAAAAAACTTCTTTATTAGATGCCTTCCAGGTCGTGGATGATGTTTTAAGACAAGGTGTACAGGGAATTTCAGACTTAATCACTGATAGTGGACTGATTAATGTGGACTTTGCTGACGTAAAAACTGTAATGCAAAATGCTGGCTCAGCATTAATGGGGATCGGTAAGGGGAATGGTGAAAATAGAGCCGTAGAGGCGGCCAAACAAGCCATTAACTCGCCCTTGCTGGAACTCTCAATTAACGGTGCTAAGGGTGTTCTCTTCAACGTCACGGGTGGTGCTGACCTTGGTATGCATGAAATTGACGAGGCGGCCAAGGTGATAACGAATGCAGTTGATCCTGAAGCTAATATCATTTTTGGTGCTGTTATAGACCCAAATATTAGTGGTGAAATTAGAATTACAGTTATAGCGACTGGGTTTGAGGGCGTTCATAATCCGATTCAATCGCATAACCATATCGATTTTGAGACACGGAAGAGTGTTGCTAGTCTAGAACCAGAAAAGGAAGAGAAAGAAGACGAGAGCGATGAAGACTGGGAGATACCAACCTTTATTAGAAAAAGAATGGAATAATTTTAGAAAAAACATAAGAGCCTTTAACGGGGCTCTTTTTTTTGTGTGAAAATACTGTGTGGAAAATTGATTTTTTAGCGCGAAAAAGCCATAAATATTTGTGGATAAGAAAAAGCTTGACACCACACATATAGCGTCTTAATATATGTTTAATACACTATATGTTGTGTTTAAACCAAAAAAGGTGGCCGTGTGAACTGTCCAAATTGTCAGAAAGAAAATCTAAAAGTTTTGGAAAAACGAGACGTTGAAGGAGAGGTAGCAATCCGCAGAAGACGCGAGTGTCTCGATTGTGCATTTAGATTTACTACTTACGAAAGACCCGAGGTCCTAAATATGGTTGTAATAAAAAAGGATGGACGCAAGGAAGTATATTCTCGCGAAAAGATGGCGAAGGGAGTTGAGAAAGCACTAGAGAAGCGACCAATCTCGGAACCAATAGTGGAACAAATTTTAGACGAAATTGAAAAAGAGATATATTCACAAGGGGAAAAAGAAGTAACAAGCCAAGAAATTGGAGATTGTATATTACAAAAATTAAGGGGCATTGATGAAGTAGCATACTTGAGATTTGCCAGTGTCTATAAATCATTTGACGACTTATCAAATTTTAAAGATGAAGTTGAAAAGCTAGAAAAGATTAAATAAAAACTAAAGACCCACAGATATCCACAAAGGATTTATATTTGGGCGCGGAGGAAGAGTAAATGGTATTAAAGAACGAAATTCAGCAAAAACAGTTATCCTTGTCAGGAAAAGGCCTCAAGAAGAAACCCTTTACAAAGGTTATCAAGCGTGACGGAAAAATTGTCAAGTTTGATTCAGACAAAATATATAAAGCCGTCGCAAAGGCGGGCGAAGCGACAGGTGAATATAGTCGATCGATAGCTGAGAAACTAACAAGTAAGGTCACTGAACACCTACACAAACAGTATGACGCAAACCACCTTCCAGAGGTTGAGAAAATTCAGAATGTTGTGGAACACGTCTTAATGGATTCTGTGTTTGAGGAAACCGCTAAGGCCTACATAGTCTATCGTAAACAACACGAAGAGCTACGAAAAATTCGTCTTATGGACACAGAGACCCTGATGGACGATTATATAGGCGAAGAAACTTGGTATGTTCGTGAGAATGCCAACATGAGCTATAGCTTACAAGGCCTACGAAACTTTATCTCTGATAAAATTACTGAAAAATATTGGTTAAACAAATTATATCCCAGCGAGGTAAAAGAGGCCCATGAAAATGCTGATTTTCATATACACGATCTAGGCTTTTTGGCAGTCTATTGCTGTGGTTGGGATTTAAAGGATCTACTCCTAAGAGGTTTCGGTGGAGTGCCGGGGAAAATCCAAAGTAGACCAGCCAAGCACCTTAAGGCTCTTCTTAATCAAATTGTTAATTTTATGTATACGGTCCAAGGTGAAAGTGCGGGAGCAGTTGCCTTCTCAAACTTTGATACTTTGGTGGCGCCTTTTATCCGCTACGATAAGCTAGATTACAAACAGGTCAAACAGGCGATGCAAGAATTTGTTTATGGAATGAATATCCCTACTAGGGTTGGGTTTCAAACTCCTTTTACAAACATAACGATGGATTTAAATCCAGCAGGACAGCTAGCAAGTGAGAGCGTCATTATTGGTGGATTGCCCCAAAAGGACAAGTATAAAGATTTTCAGCCAGAAATGGATATGATTAATAGAGCGTTTGCTGAGGTCATGTTAGAAGGAGACGCAAATGGTCGGATTTTTTCTTTTCCGATACCAACCTATAATATCACCAAGGATTTTAATTGGGAAAACGAAAAACTTGATTCTGTCTGGGAAATGACTGCCAAATATGGTATTCCCTACTTCTCAAATTTTGTGAATTCCGATATGTCCCCGGATGATGCTAGAAGTATGTGCTGTCGCCTTAGGCTCGATAATCGAGAGTTACGCAAGCGAGGAGGGGGTCTATTTGGGTCTAATCCACTTACGGGGAGTATAGGGGTTGTCACAATTAACATGGCAAGACTTGGATATCTCACAAATAGTGAAAAGGAGTATTTTGAAAGACTTGATCACTTGATGGATCTAGCTAAGGAATCTCTAGAAATTAAAAGAAAGGTAATTGAGAGGTTCATGGATCAAGGTCTTTACCCTTTCGCTAAGTTTTATCTGACAGATGTCAAAAAACGGTTTGGAAGATATTGGGCAAACCATTTCTCAACAATAGGCCTTTTGGGCATGAACGAATCTATAAAAAACTTCTTTGATAACAAAGAAGACATAACAACTAAGAAAGGCCATGCGTTTGCGATCAAGGCTATGAATCACATGCGAGACAGGATGAGCTTTTATCAAGAAGAGACTGGTAATATGTATAATCTTGAGGCGACACCAGGAGAAGGGACGACAACCCGTTTCGCCAAGAGAGATAAGGAGCAGTATAGTGATATTTTGGTTGCAAACGAGGAAGCCTACCAGAGTCTTGGTGCAAATCCATACTATACAAACTCGACCCAGCTTCCAGTCAACCATACTGATGATATTTTTGAAGCACTAGATTTGCAGGACGGTTTACAAACAATGTATACTGGCGGCACAGTCCTACATATATTTGCAGGAGAGAGACTGGATGACATTGATTCAGTAAAAAATCTCGTAAAAAAGATTGCCGAAAAATATCATCTACCTTATTTTACTCTATCGCCAACCTTCTCAGTTTGTCCGAAACACGGCTATCTAAAAGGAGAACATAAATACTGCCCAGTTTGTGACCAAGAAATAGGATATATGCCCCAGACAACCATTAATTTAAATATAAAACAAAAAGTAAAAGTATAAGGAGGAAAGATGACACTAGAAGAAAGAGAAAATTTGGAAAGCCAAAGGACTGAATGTGAGATTTATTCAAGGGTGGTAGGATACATTAGACCTGTAAATCAATGGAATGATGGCAAGAAAGCGGAATATACAGATCGGGTTACCTTTGATTTAGAATCAAGTCACTGTTAAAGATGGAGATAAGTGGTCTAGTTAAAACATCTCTAATAGATTACCCAGGCAAAATTGCAGCCGTGATATTTACACAAGGCTGCAATTTTCATTGTGGGTTTTGCCATAACCCAGATCTGATTAATATGACTAAAGGATCCTTGACAGAGAGAGAGGTTATTGACTTTCTTGAAAAACGAATCGACACGCTTGATGGGGTAGTGATCACAGGGGGAGAGCCAACAGTTCACAAAGACATTGAGCTACTAATAAAAAAAATAAAAGAGATGGGATTTTTAGTAAAGTTGGACACAAATGGGAGTGATCCTGTTAAACTTATGTCATTAATTGAAAAAGAATTAGTTGATTATATCGCCATGGATATCAAAGGACCACTCGACAAATATTCTATAATCACCGCCTATATGAATAAAAAAGTTATTCAAGAAAGTATCAAAATAATAATGATGAGCGGCATTAAATTTGAATTTAGAACGACAGTTTTGCCTTATTATCATGAGTTAAGCGACTTTAATCAAATAGGAGAACTTATTAAGGGTGCGCCACTGTACACGATACAAGGGTTTAGGCCTCAAATTACATATAACAAGAAGCTGCAGAAAGAAGAAATATTTACAACCAAAGAACTAGAAGAAATAAAGCAAGTAATGGAAAACTATGTAGATAAAGTTGTGATTCATGAAAACCTTTGATAATTTTGTTATAATCTAGGAGTTAAAAAAAGAAAACGCCAGAAAGGCAAAATTGAAAAGTAAAGAAGAAGAAAACATTGAAGCTGAGATAGTGCAGGAAGAAATAGAAGTGAGACAAGTGGGACCGAGAAGAAGTGATAGTAAGGTCTTTTGGGGATTACTATTTGTTTTTGTCGGAATAATGTTTCTCTTGCAAGAATATTTTGTGATAGATCTCTGGGACACTTTCTGGCCATTGTTGCTGGTACTCATTGGATTATATTTGATTCTAAAAAGTAGATAATAAATAAAGGCAATATTATATGTGTGGAATTGTCGGTTATATTGGTAATAAAAATGTTCAGCAGGTTTTGTTAGAGGGATTAAAGCGCTTAGAGTATCGGGGCTACGATTCGGCCGGGATCGCAGTACAATCAGAAGGAAAGATTATCGTGACAAAATCAGTTGGACGGGTTGTAAACCTCGAGGAAATCTTACCGAAGTCCAAAGGCAGTGCAGGTATTAGCCATACACGCTGGGCAACCCATGGAGAGCCGAGTGAAGTAAATGCACACCCGCATACCTCATGTCATGGTGATATTGCCCTTGTTCATAATGGCATTATAGAAAACTATCAGGAACTTAAGGATGACCTAAAAAGAAAAGGGCATAAATTTTCTTCGGATACCGACACAGAGACCCTGGTACACCTAATCGAGGATTTCTATAAGGGGGATTTACTGTCGTCTGTCCAAGAAGCACTAAGAAGAGTTAAGGGTACATATGGCATAGCCGCGATATCTGCGACTGAACCTGATAAGATTATCGCTGCTCGTTATGGAAGTCCTCTTATATTGGGAATAGGGAACAATGAAAATTTTGTTGCTTCCGATGTCTCTGCTATCCTGGGCCATACCAATCAAGTGGTCTACCTCAATGATGGCGAAGTGGTGGAACTCAATAAGAACAATTTTAATATATACGATCTAAATAAAGAAAAGGTAGATTGCGAGATTAATGATGTCGAATGGTCACTAGAAGAATCAAAAAAAGGTGGTCACAAGCACTACATGATCAAAGAGATTCTCGAACAACCGGAGGTTATTAGAAATTCAACTCGAGGTCGAATCGTTTTGAGTGAAGGAGATGTTAGACTTGGGGGGCTAGAAGACGTTCAGGATAGATTGAGAGATATAAATAGAATAATAATTATAGCTTGCGGGACGGCCAGGCTGGCTGGGTTAGTCGGTGAGTATATGCTAGAGGAATACGCTGGAATTCCTGTTGAGGTGGAGTATGCCTCAGAATTTCGCTATCGCAAGCCTCTGATTGACAAAAAAACAGCAGTTCTTGCAATCAGTCAATCAGGTGAAACGGCTGACACCTTAGCCGCAATCCGAGAAGCCAAAAAAAAGGGTGCTTTAACCTTGGGGATAGTAAATACAGTTGGGTCTACAATAGCGAGAGAGACAGATGCTGGAGTCTACAATCATGCTGGACCAGAGATAGCGGTAGCTTCGACAAAAGCGTTTACATCTCAACTCTCAATACTAACGCTAATCACTATTATGTTGGGTAGGCAGAGAGCGATGTCAGAGGTTATGGGCGAGAGAATTTTGAAGGAGCTAATCGTTTTGCCAGAAAAAATAGAAAAGGTTTTACAAAATCGCAAGCAGATTGAGAAATTGGCAAATAAGTATAAAAATTACAAACATTTTATGTTTTTGGGTCGGAAATATTGTTTTCCAGTTGCGGAGGAGGGAGCATTGAAGCTCAAAGAAATTTCCTATATTCACGCAGAAGGTTATGCATCTGGTGAAATGAAACATGGCCCAATCGCTTTAATTGACCAAGATTTCCCAACGTTGGCGATTATTCCAAGAGACAGTGTTTTTGAGAAGGGAGTCTCAAATATAGAGGAGATAAGGGCGCGCGGCGGTAAGATATTAGCCATAACCTCGGAAGGCGAGTGTACAGTCGAGAAAATTGCAAATGATGTTATATATATACCAAAAACACTGGAAATGTTAACACCAATTCTGGCAGTGGCACCGCTGCAACTCTTTGCATACTACGTGGCTGTTGCCAAAAAGCTAGACGTCGATAAACCGAGAAATTTAGCCAAGAGTGTGACTGTAGAATAAAAAACGGCTCCCTAACCTTTAGTGGGGTAAATTCGTGCTTAGTTGAGCATGAAAAAGT
>JBAXEY010000039.1:0-7065 GCA_037140175.1 bacterium
CAGATAGATTATTTAACACTAATAAAGTGTTACCTAGGTACTCGCCCATAACAGCCCAGGATGGAAAACAATAAGTATAATCTAATTCATTTTGCAGAGGAAGAATACACGGATAGTGCCAAACTTACGGTGACACCTTCACCAGACTCAATACTTAGAGTTTTCATGGTCTTTAAGCCGCTAGATAGTTATCAAGATATAACTCCTCAAAAGATTAAGCCATTTGAACGAAAGGGTTTTACTGTTGTTGAATGGGGAGGAACTAAGCTAAATAAATAAAGGCTTTACTAAGCCTTTCCTCACGAAATTGGTTGGGGAGGAGGGATTCGAACCCCCGAATACCGGGACCAGAACCCGGTGCCTTACCACTTGGCCACTCCCCATAGAAATTCCTAGGTAATTTTAACTTATATTGCCTTCCTTTTCAAGATTGAACAAAAATGGTATTCAATTAGAGTAATGACAGAGCTTTATGCAACCTTATAATTGATTCATCCTTGCCCAATACCCACAAAAGTTCTGCAGGTGAAGGGCTCTTGTCTTTGCCAGACAAGGCGACTCGTAGGGGCCAATAGACATCGGCATTGGTCAATCGATTTTTCTCAACAATATCAGATAATAGACCGTCGAAATTCTCAACATTCCCCCATTCGTACCCATTGAGTTCGGTTAATACTGCTTCTAGGCCCTTTCTCGTCGTCTCTGGAGAGCTTTTCTTGAATACAAGTAAACTAGGTTCATATTTAGCTAAATCAAAGTAGAAAGCGCTTATTTCATGAAATTCGGAGAGGGTTTTTAGCCGGTTCTGTTCAACTGTCACAATTCTTTCAAAAAATTCTCGACCAGTTTTCTTATAATCTTGATCAAAATTGATTAGGCGCTCAGTTAATTCCGAAACAGTGAGGTTTCTGATATAAACTCCGTTCATCCAATCGAGCCTTTCTAGATCAAATATAGCTGGAGCTTTGTTTACGTCGTCTATTTTAAAGATTTTTTCAAGGGTCTCCATTGAATAGATTTCCTCAGTAGCCCCATTACCAGGATTCCATCCCAGTAGAACCAAAAAATTAATCATTGCCTCTGGTAAATATCCTTTGTCCTTGTAGTCTAGAATTGCAGTATCTCCATGTCTTTTAGATAATTTTTTGTGGTCATTGCCGAGGGTTAATGGCATATGAGCGTATTCAGGACGTTCCCAGCCTAGAGCTTGATAAACCAAAATGTATTTAGGAGTAGATGGAACAAATTCCTCGCCACGGATTACAATATTTATTCCCATGTCGTGATCATCGATAATGTGAGCCAAATTATATGTCGGCCAACCGTCTGATTTTAAGATAATAAAATCTTCCAAAATTTTAGTTGAGAAGTTTACTGTGCCGCGAACTTTATCAGTCCAACTGATTTCCGTTGGTTTTTCGGGAATTTTAAAACGTACTACGCAACTCTCTCCAGTCTTCTCCTTCTTAGCTATTTCATCAGCGCTCATATTTAGACAGTGACGATCGTAGATTGGCGGCTTGTCTGCCTTCTCTAGGTCCTGATGTAATTTCTCTAGACGTTCTTTTGAGCAAAAACATTTATAGGCTTGGCCTTTGTCTAAAAGCTCATGAACCCTGTCTTGGTAAATACTGAGTCGACTAGACTGATATATCACATCACCATCTGGTTTAATTCCAAGCCACTCTAGGGATTGGTGAATGTTATCGATTGCCTCCGGCACAAATCTTTCTCGATCGGTATCTTCTATTCGCAAAAAGAATTTTCCATTAGAAGATTTGGCGGTTAGATAATCAAACAACGCCGTTCTAATATTTCCGACGTGTGGATTTCCAGTCGGGCTTGGTGCAAAACGAGTTATGTATTTCATGTGTATATTCTAGCTTAATAAGGGAGTTTTATAAAGAGAAAGAAACCAAAAGTCATTTTTTTCTAAAAAAAGGAACTTTTCTTGGTTTATTCGTCACCGACGGTGCGGGTTGTTCTGGCTTTGGGTCGTTGAACTTTAATAAGTATCGGCTAGACTCTTGATCAAGATCTATGAAATCGTCAGCTTCTTCTATTAATTTTGCAGAGGTGCTTTTTCCGAAAGAAATTACTTCTGATCGACATCCATCTGCCTTGGCGTGGTGTAATAATATCTGGAAATCGCCGTCTCCAGAGCACAAAACAATAGCATCCAACCTGGGAGCCATCTTTAAGATATCGACTGCTATGCCGACATCCCAATCAGCCTTTTTTTGTCCGCTCACAAAAGTTTGAAGGTCTTTTGTCTTTACTTCAATCCCCAACTTCTCAAGTGCGTCAAAAAAACTTTGCTCCTCAGGCATCTCCGCGCGAACAGCATAAGCGATCGCCCGAATTAATTTCCGATCTGCTGTGGCTGTTTTTACTATTTCGGCGAAATTTACTTTAGCGTTGTATAGGGCTTTTGCTGAATAATACAAGTTTTGCACATCTATAAATATTGCAATTCTTTGGTCTTCATTTTTTAAAGTCATTTTATTTTAACTCCTTTATCTCGATTAATGTTACTAAATTTGAGGCATCACCCGACGTAAATCTATTTAACGTGTAGTTTTCGACTAGTAATGTCGCGGATCCTGTAGATTTCTTGTTACTGATTTTAAACAATTTTTGTAGTTTTGAAAGGTCTTCATAAAATTCAAAACGAAATATAACCTTCTTTGAGTCATCATTTTTCAGCATAGGAATTTTGGCAAGATCACCTTCTTTTGTTACTGTAATATAGAAGTCCTTCTTTTTATAGGTGTTATCAGATTTTGGTTCAATATATGTATAGTTTCCCTCTAATGTTAATTTCCCGTTAAGCTTGATTGATACATTATTTTCTGACATAGGCAGAAACCGTTGTTCAGAGCTAAAGGCTCTTAATGAGGTAACGGGCATCCCGGCAACCTTGTCGCCAACTTTTAGATTTGGTAGATCAACATAATTATCAGCGTTTTTGGCTACTACCACCTTTTCTTCTGTAATATTTTTATCTCCACCAGAATTTCGATTAAAACTACTGCTAGAATTTGTTTGCTGATTATCTCCTGGGTCATTACTCTTTAAGAAAAACCACAATCCTGTGATTATTAGGGCACTTATTATAAGCAAAACACTCAAACTGATTATAATTATTTTGATGGTTTCTTTTGACATCAGAATTTCATTTCCTCAGGCTTAATAGATATTTCTTCCCAATCACGTTCTATTTCATCCCATTTGAATATCTTTATCTTTTGGCTTATCTCATCCTCTGACAATACATACTCAACCTGTCCCATGCCTGTCGAAGATCTGTTGTAGTGGTATTTTTTATCAATAATCAAAGGTCGGGTAAACCGGCTAACCTTTATTCGACCTAGCTCAGTTTTAAACTCAACCCAGTCCTCTTCGTTTTTTATCTCATTTCCCATATCATCAGTGCTTACGAATTTCTTGTTTCTCCGCTCAAGCTTGCCAAATTTAATTTCAATGGTGTCGAGTAAATTTTCCCACTTTTCTTCATTCATTTTTTTGTCTCAAAAATATTATTAAAATAATTTTTTACAGCAACGTGCCTAGGGTCTATTGCTTCTGCTAGTGGATAATCAGTTGTTTCTGGCCCACTTGTAGCATTTGGTTTGTCCAATTGTGCAGTTTCCAGATTTTCTTTCTCGGTCTCAACGCTAGTCGGTAAATCCATTGGTGGCTTTATATCCAGGAATTCGAGATGCTTGATAGGGTTTACGGGGCTATTTGTCAGAGGGTCCGAAGTTGTAGGTTCTTTCATCTGGGGTACAAAAGCCGAAATATCCTCATTATTAACGACTGGCTTAGTATTTAGAGACTGAGCAGTCTTATCTGGAGACGGCAGAGTTGTTTCTATTTCGGGTTTGCTTGAGAATATGTCTGGGTTTTCCTCCAGTAATTTTCCAGCGGCCGCATAGGACGAAATTTTCTGTATATCCTCTCCTTCTATAGCTTTATCGTCAAGAATGTCTAATAAAATGCCACTTGCACCCAATGTGTCCATTTCTTTTACCTTCTCTGTAAAAGAAGAATTGTCAGTAGCTGGCAATTCGACACCAACATTAGCAGGTTCAGTGTTTTCCGGGAGTTTTTCTTTAGGTGTGGGCTCTGAGTGAGCGGTTGGAGATATGTCTCCTATCTTTTTTGCGAATGCGGTTTGGTTGTCCCTTTGGGCTTCGACTGAGGCTTGACTATTATTATTTATGGGATCTTGGTCTGTGCTTTCGTCAGATAAATTAGTCTGAGGATGTTGTGCTTCTGGTTCTTTTTGTATTACTTCTGATTTATCGATGTCCTCTTGTCTTTGTGGTTGTGCCTTAAGTGCAGATTCATTCTGTTTTGGCTCACTAGTTATCGGTTTTTGATTATTGGGTAAAGGTTGGGCTAGTGTGGCCTCATATTTTTTTGGAGAAACGTAGTCTGGCTCTTCTGCCACATTCGCTGTCGTAATCCTATCTTTTGAGGCACTATTTGTCTCTGGTGAATCGGGTATATTTGAAGCAGAAACTTTATCATGAGCCAAGGTTTTTTCTTCTCGGTGGAAGAGTGAGTTGTCTACGTTTAACTGTTTTAAAATTGCTTCTTCTGTCGGTTTTTTTATAACTAGTTCATCTGTCTCTAGTTTCTTCAGAGGCTCATCTACTGATGACGCGCTGTCTTCGGCCTGTGGCGTTAATGTGGGCTGGCTAGACAATTCGGAGATTGTTTTCTCATCACTAATAGGTATTTCGGTGGAGCCAATTTTATCAGTTTGCTCAGGTTCATCTGTCGCTTCAAACTCATGAATTTGTCGAATACTCTCAACGGGGGGCTCTGACAAAGTAGGCTCAGAGGAAATTTCTAGTGATGTTTCTGGTTTAATCTGGGTTTCTGAAATCTCGGGCACAGCCACGCTTGGAGATTCGCCCAAGGCCAATCCACAATTTTCACAAAAAAGCTTACCCTTAAGGTCGATCGGCGTTGTTTCGGCGCTACAAAATGGACAAATCATAAATTGCTCCTAAAAAGGGACATCCTCGTTGGTTAAACTATCCATATATGGAGAACGATATAGCTCAGTCCCCAAATGACGGTAATAAACAGTAAATTCATCATCGCTATCAGTCTCGTGAATAGCCATATATGACGAATTGATTTTAGCAGACGAATTATCTAACGCGGCCAAGGTAATAGCTTCTGGGGTTTTTGGTAGAATAGGACTGCCATATTCCAATTGTCCATGGTGAGATAGAACCAAATGCAAAATCTCGTCCAAAAGCAACTCTGGCATATCCTTTGGGGCTTGTGCTTTGACATATTCTGCGCCCATAAATATATGACCGAGTAATTTGCCTTGGGTTGATATTGTGATTGAGGTATTGGTTTGATACTCTTTAATCTTTCCGATATCGTGTAGAAGAATTCCCGCTCTCAATAAATCCGAATTCATTTTTGGATATCGAACGAGAATAGAGTCGGCCATAACTAGCATCTCAGTTACATGCTCGATTAAGCCTGCCTTATAAGCATGATGTATACGATAACTCGCCGACGATTCACTAAAATCTTTGAGAAAATCTTTTGTGAAAACGTTCTTTAATAACTTCTGTAAGAATTTGTTTTTTGTGGATTCAATCGCTTGATTTACTTGCTCTACCATACTTTCTATGTCTCTAGCGGATACGGCTTGATAGTCACTAAGATTATATTCGTTAGTTTTTTTCAGTGAAGAGATTCTGAGCTGAAGGTTATCATTATAATTTTCAACCGTAGCAGTTACCTCAACAATATCTCCTTCCGTGGAATCTTCATATTTATCCAAGGCATCATTCCATATTTTTGCTTTTACATTACCGCTCTTATCAGATAGTTCTACATCAAGGTATGGCTTGTCATGTTTGGTCAGCATTTTTTTAAGGGATTTTATAGAAAAACTCTCATCAAAAAGGCTCATCCCTACTTTCAAATCTTTGACGAATAAATTTTTTATTGACCCCTCCTTATTACTAGTATAACAAATTATTATTTTGCTAGAACACTTCTTTTGTAATCATCAAGGTTCTCAAGGGCAAGGCCAGTACCTTTGGCGACACAATAAAGTGCGTCATCAGCAACGTGGCAAGGCACTCCTGTGGCCTTGGTAAGCATTTTATCTAAATTACGAAGCAATGAGCCACCCCCTGTCATGACCATGCCTCGGTCAATGACATCACTTGAAAGTTCTGGGGGTGTTTGCTCTAAAACATTACGAACTGCTAAAATAATTTTATCAATCTCGTTTTGCATGGCCTCAGTAATCTCATTCGATGAAATCGTAATTGTTTTTGGTAAGCCAGCAATCATATCCCGGCCTCTGATTTCCATTGTTTTCTCTTTGTCGGCCGGTAGGGCGCTACCGACTTTAATTTTGATTGTTTCTGCGGTTTGGTCTCCTACTGCTAATCCATATTTCTTGCGAATGTAATCGGTAATTGATTGGTCCAACCTGTTTCCGCCGACACGGACTGAAGTTGATGCCACAATACCGCCAAGAGAGATAATAGCTACCTCGGTAGTTCCTCCGCCAATATCAACCACTAAATTTCCAGCGGCTGAATCTATAGGGATGTCCGCTCCAATAGCGGCGGCGACTGGTTCGGGAATGATATAGACATTCTTGGCTCCAGCGGCCTTGGTCGCATCGATTACGGCTCTTTTCTCCGTTGAAGTTACTCCAGCTGGGACGCTGACCATGACGTCTGGTCGAAAAAGACGGATTGATCCGCTAACCTTGTTAATAAAATAATGGATCATAGCCTCAGTGACTCTAAAATCAGCAATAACCCCATCTCTCAAGGGACGATATGCAATGATGGTATCAGGTGTTCTGCCAATCATCTCCTTGGCTTCGTTTCCGACTGCCAAGACTTTATTATCTTCCGAAACCGCTACCACGGAAGGTTCATTTATTACAATTCCTCGCTTTGGCACATAAACCAAAACGTTAGCAGTTCCTAAATCAATACCTATTCTTTTGGCTAACATCTAAGTAATTTTAACAAAAATGAGCTATAGTAGCAATCTTAT
>JBAXEY010000040.1:0-6565 GCA_037140175.1 bacterium
AAGATACTTTAAGAAAACAACAGAAGTTGTTACCGATGTACTCGACCGGAATAATTACTTGCAGAGTAAAACTCTGTATGCTAAAACTAATAGGTAATGTCTAAGAAAATAAATCAAGCACCTAGAGGAACAAGAGATATTCTGCCAGAAGATCAGTTTTATTTTAGTTACATAGAAAAAATTTTTGAATCAGTCGTCAAATCAGCTGGATTTCGTAAAATCTATACTCCCGCATTTGAGGATACGAGCCTTTTTGTTAGAGGAGTTGGCAAGGGGACTGATGTTGTCGAGAAAGAAATGTATACATTTGATGATAAATCAGGTAATTCACTAACACTACGACCAGAAGGAACAGCACCAGTTGTTAGGGCATATCTTGAGGACGGCATGCAATCTTGGACACAGCCAGTTAAACTTTATTATTATATGCCGATGTATCGATATGAGAGGCCGCAGGCTGGCAGATACCGGGAACACTGGCAATTTGGGTTCGAAATGATTGGGGATAAGGATCCAATCGCAGATGTTGCGATTATTTCGACGGCTAGTCGTATATATAAAAAACTAGGATTGTTTGATCAAATAAGTATCCAACTGAACAGTATTGGTTGTCAAAGCTGTAGGCCTAAATACCTTAAGGAATTAAAGGATTACTATGGACAGAATCTAAAACAAGTTTGCCTAGACTGTAAAAAAAGGTATGAGATCAACCCCTTAAGGCTGCTGGATTGTAAGGAGGCTAAGTGCCAACCTTTGATTGAGGAAGCACCACAATCAATAAACTACTTATGTAGTGAATGTCATAGTCATTTTAAAGAGACTTTAGAGTTACTAGACGAGATTGGAACAACCTATGAAATCAATCCACGTTTAGTAAGAGGCTTTGATTATTACACGAGGACAGTCTATGAATTCTGGACACAAAAAAATGGCTATGCCGTGGGTGGAGGTGGTAGATATGATCGTTTGGTGGAAGTTTTAGGAGGTAAGCCAACACCAGCTCTTGGCTTTTCAGCTGGCGTTGATAGAATTGTGGAAGAATTGAAAAAGAACCCTGAGATTAATTTGCATCAAGAAAAAGCAGTGGATATTTTTGTGGCACAGATTGGTGGCGAAGCAAGAAAAAGCTGTTTAAAATTATTAAGCGGCCTTTGGGACCAAGGCATCAAGGCTGAGGGTTGTCTCGATAAAGGCAGTATTTCTCAACAGCTTAGCATGGCCAATAGACTGGAGACAAAATACACTCTTATTATTGGACAAAAAGAAGCTTATGATGAAACGGTTATCATAAAGGAGATGCAGTCTGGAAACCAAGAGATATACCCTCAAGACAAAGTCATTAAAGAGATAAAAAATAGATTAAAATAAAAAGCCCCCAAATTTTGAGGGCTTTTTTAACTTTTGTTTTTTTATCCAGAGAAACCAAAGGACCGAGCGATAGAGAGAACGTGCTCAACGTAGCTATAACTATGGTTATAGCGATAGAGTGCTCCTCTAATGTTCCCAGAGGCTCCACCGTTTGCGGCTAGATAACGAGCTCCAGTGTAGATAGCATCGTGAACGTCATTAATTAACGCCACTCCGTCGCCATCACCGTCCTGTGCGTATGCGGCAAAGGTACTTGGCATAAACTGCATAGGACCTTGAGCACCTGCATAACTAGCTATCGTTGTATCTCCTCGCTGGCCAGTTTCTACCGAATGAACAGCGGCAATAATTTGCCTAGGGACTCCGTATTTCTTCTCTGCTTCAGCGTAGATACTTTCAAAGCCACCTGAGGTCGTTACGACAATCCTTGAAACTGCCTGTTGGGCAGCAATAGTGGCTTGTTTTTGCGCTTCTTCAGCTTTTCTTTGTGCTTCTTCGGCGTTTCTTTTTGCTTGTTCTTCAGCCAAAGTCTTCTGATATATCTGTATTTCTTTTTCTGCTTTTTCTATTGTTGTTTGTTCGCGAGTCACAACATTTAAGTCATTAATCGCTAACGCGATATTCGCCTCGCCTTCGGCGCTTGCCTGATTATTATGAGGCTCGGCATAAGCCGTGTTTACCTCGGGTAACCCAACTGGGTTTTTGACAGCAATGAAGACAAGTAGCATTGCTGCAATTAAGTTTTTGTCCATAAAGTTGAACAAACACTCCTTTCTTCCCTCAAATAGATAGCCTTAAGCTAACTAAAAATTCCCATGAAACATGGGAACGATTGATACAATAGCATAAATAGTTATAATTGTCAATAACTTTTTACACTCAAGAAAGGATTATAGTGCAGAAGCAGGTATTTGTCAACAATGAATAGAAAAGTCTGGTATAATATATATAGAGGTAAAAATATGGACGAATGTATATTTTGTAAAATCATAAATAATGAGGTTCCTGCTTTTAAGGTTTGGGAGGATAAAGATTATCTTGCGATACTTGATCGGAACCCAAATACGCTTGGTATGACTTTAGTAATGCCAAAAAAACACTTCGATTCTGACGTATTCAATCTAGGCGACAGAGAAATGGCCTCATTTTTACATGCTACAAAAAAAGTAGTAAAAAAACTAGAAAGAAGCTTATCTGTATATAGAGTGGCTTTAGTATTAGAGGGAATGGGGGTTAATCATCTTCACGCGAAATTATATCCCCTTCACGGACTGGGGGGCAAATTCCAGGAAATTTGGGCAGACAATAAAATATATTTTGTTGAATATGAAGGTTATCTCTCAACTCAGCTGGGACCCCAAATGAGCAATAAGGAACTAGAGTTGATTGCGAGAAAAATCAATTCAGCGGAAAGTTAGGCTTTACCAGAGGTTAAAAATCAGATATAATAATAGAGCAAAAATCCTGTTAAGGAGGTGAATTAATTGCAAGCAGTCAATAGAAAAGATGGGGAACCTTTTGAAAGTTTAGTTAGGCGCTTTAACCGTAAGGTACAACAAAGTGGTACTTTGTCTTTGGCTAGAAAAAAGATGTATTTTGAAAAAGACTTATCTAAACGCGAAGCCAGAGAGATAGCGATAAGAAAAAAAGCACGAAAAGAAAATAAGATTAGAACACAACTTATTAGAGGATTCTAGTGGAGCTAATAGAAAAAATAGAGAGTGATTATAAAAATGCCCTAAAAAGTAGGAATGATTTTAAGGTATCAGTTTTGCGTATGCTTAAGAGCGCCCTAAAGAACCTAGAAATTGAGAAAGGTGACTCTATCAACGACCAGGAAGCGACCACGATTTTAGAGAAACAGGCAAAACAAAGACGAGATTCCATTGATCAGTATCAAGCTGGAGGCAGAAACGACTTAGCCGAAACAGAAAAAAATGAATTGATGGTGATTGAGCAGTACCTGCCAGAAAAAATGACAAAAGGTGAGATTGAGGAAAAGGTTGAAGGAGCTATAAAAAAGTTAGGAGCAACCTCGATGCAGGAAATGGGTCAGGTTATAAAAGAAGTAATGAGTACAACGGCCAATCAGGCCGACGGCAAGACCGTATCAGAGATAGTGAGATCGAAATTAGCATGAGTCTTGAAATATTTTCTGGACATTATCAACTGGATGAAAAAAGAATACAAAAAGCAGCAATAGCTGCTTTTTCTAAATATGAATTTATAAAACCACAAATTGAACTTATAATTGTTAGCCAAAAAAAAATAAAGGAATTAAATTTTAAATACAGGAAGATAGATAAGCCAACGGATGTTTTGAGTTTTGTAATTGAAAAGAAGCCGCTTATTGGACAAGTAATTATTTGCTATACTATAGCTGTTAAGCAGGCTAAACAGGGCGGGATAGATGCAAACGAAGAGATTCTAGATTTGTTTATACACGGACTAGTTCATATTATAGGCCATGATCATGAAACTCTTGAGGAGGAGAAAAGGATGAAGACAATTGAAAAATATATAAAATCAAAGGAGTATAATGGCTAAAAATTTGATATTTCTGGGTCCTCCGGGGTCTGGAAAAGGGACCCAAATTGGAAAACTAACTACATACTTGGAAGCAAAAGTTATCTCTAGTGGAGACATTGTTAGATCGTTGGCGGAGAAGAACCAGGCGATACGTGAAACTATGAAAAAAGGGGAATTGGTTGATGATAAAGTCTTGTTTGAGGAAATTGAGTCAAAAATAAGTGAAATCGACTCTGATATTAGCTTGATTTTTGATGGCTTTCCAAGGAACATTAATCAAGCCAAAGAACTAAGCGAAATTTTAGAAGGAAATGGACGCAAACTAGACAGTGTTGTCTATGTGTACTTAGATGAAAATGAAGTTGTAAAAAGATTAACAATTAGAAAAGTATGTTCCAAATGCGGTCAACCTCTTTATGATCTTGAAATTTGCCCTTCGTGCGGAGGTAAAGCAATGATTAGACAAGACGATAATGAGAAAACAATTAGAACGCGAATGAAAGTTTTTCTGGCACAGACAAAACCGTTAGTTTCGTACTATAAAGAGATGGAACTTCTGATTGAGATTGATGGAAAGCAATCAATTGAGGAAGTGGCTACGGACATAAGGGGAGTTTTAGCTTGTGGCTAAAGATAAACTACAAATTATGACAGAGGGTGGAGAGATCTTGGGTTTGATTATGACGGAAATAAAAAAATCAGCTGAGCCGGGGCTCATGACAAAAAACCTCGACGATCTAGCGAAAAGACTTTCTCTGAAGTATAGAGTCAGACCTTCATTTCTTGGTTACCAAGGATACCCTGCAGCGATTTGTGTCTCCATTAACGATGAAGTTGTTCACGGGATTCCAGGTGATAGGAAGTTAGCTTTATCCGATGTCATCTCACTAGATTTTGGAGTTTTTCATGGCGGCTTTCACGTTGATGCAGCCTTAACTTTTACATTTGATATTTACGATGAGAGAAAGATGAAATTAATAAATACAACTAGGGAGGCCCTAAACATCGCGGTTGACCAAATCAAACCAGGATTAAGGATTGGTGACATTGGCTATTTAATCCAACAGTATGTAGAGAAAAGAGGATACGGGGTTGTCAGATCACTTGTTGGTCATGGAGTAGGACAGGAATTACACCAAGAGCCATTAATACCAAATTTTGGCCAAAAGAATACAGGAGAAATTATAAAAAGAGGCATGACATTGGCGATAGAGCCAATGATTACTAGCGGAGGATATGATGTCTATCAAGAGAGTGATGGCTGGACATACAAAACTAGCGACCATTCGCTGTCGTCTCATTATGAATACACGGTTTATGTGGATGAGAAAGAGGCCCGAATCTTAACCGTATTACCCGATTAACCTTGAATTATTAACATGAACAAACATATAATGTAGAATAGTAAATAAATATAGATTATGGCAAAAAAAGAAGAATTTTATGTAGGTTTAGATATCGGCTCAAGCAAGATTTGTGCAGTTGTTGGAGTACCAAATAAAGAAGATGAAGGCCTGAGGATTGTTGGCGTGGGCACCTCTCGATTGACTGGCCTTCGAAAGGGCGTAGTATCGGAAATTGAGGAAACAGTTAGCGGCATTTCTGAGGCAATTGAGATAGCTGAAAGAAGTTGTGGTTTTGGGATTGACCATACAAGCATTAATCTTAATGGTGGCCATATTAGCTCAATAAATTCCAGGGGAACTGTTGCAGTTGGCAAAGCAGATCAAGAGATTACAAAGAATGATCTAGCTCGCGCAGAAGACGCAGCCCAAGCGATACAGATTCAGCCAAATAAACAGATACTTCATGTTATTCCTAGGTTTTTTATGATTGACAACTCAAATGAACCAGTAAAGGATCCGATTGGAATGTCAGGCGTCAGGCTTGAGGTGGAGACACATATTGTTACTGCTTCACAACAGATTCTGAAGAATTTAAGCAAGTGTGTAACCCAGACTGGCCTTAAAACTGATGATACTATTGCAACTCCCTTAGCCTCAGCAAAGGCAGTACTAGATAAAAGACAGCGTGAGCTGGGCTGTGCATTAATTGATATTGGCGCAGAGACTACTGGGCTAGTTATCTTTGAAGAAGATAGTATTTTATATACAAAGGTCTTTCCTATCGGTGCAAACTCAGTAACAAATGATATTGCTATAGGGTTAAGAACTTCTATAGACGTGGCAGAAAAAGTGAAGATTAAATTCGGACACTCATTTCACAAAGAGGTTTCGGAAAAAGAAAAAATTGATCTTTCGTCTATAGATATGAAAGAAGAGGGCGTATTTTCGAGAAAGCATGTTGCTGAAATTTGCGAAGCTAGGATGGAAGAGATCTTTAAAATTATTAGAGATGAGCTAAGAAGAATTAATAAGGACACCTTACTGCCTGCAGGAATTGTTATTACTGGTGGTGGTGCAAAATTATTGGCAATAGACTTGCTGGCAAAGGATTGTTTTAAGCTACCAGTAGAAATAACTAAACCCCATTCACTAACAGGATTAACTGATAAGATTTATGATCCAGAATTCTCAACCGCAGTGGGGTTGATGCTTTATGCGTATGAGGAAAACATAGGGACAAGTGGCTCGCTTCCAAGCATCAATATAACGGGCAGAGTTAGAAAAATTTTAAAATTGTTTCTGCCATAAATTAATAATAACTT
>JBAXEY010000041.1:0-6387 GCA_037140175.1 bacterium
TGACCCTTGACTATATGACCCCTATTGAGTATCTTGAAGATACTTTAAGAAAACGACAGAAGTTGTTACCGATGTACTCGACCGGAATATATTCTTGACGGAATGAAGGTAAAATGTTATTCTGGCTAACTAGTACCAGTCCTGAGCAAGTCAATCCCCATTTTATGAGGTGCAAAATGAGCTTCAAAGCAAATTCGTTTGAGGTCGAGTCATACCTTCGAGAGGATGTCTTGATACTTGGCGCAAAAGGCGAGCTAGACGTCTATAGTGCACACGACTTCAAGGATCCTCTGATGGAGGCTGTTTTGGAAAAACAACGAAAGATCGTTATCGATTTATCGAAAGTAACCTTCATCGACTCAACCGGTCTTGGGATATTGGTCAATGCCGCAAAACATCTCCGCAGCCACAATGGCAAGATGGTTTTAGTGATCAAAGAAGATGGTATAGACCAAGTCTTCCGGATTACAAAGCTTGATCAAATCTTCAAGATATACCAAACACAAGAAGAGGCCATAGCAAGTCTATAGATGTCAAAGAGAGGCTCAAAAACACAAGGCGGGAGTAATCCGATTCAATCGGATAATCTCCCGCCGTTACTTATAAAACTATTTACAACAAAACTATTTTATGATAGAATTATATAAATCAAACTAGTCTAATAGATTTCCGGAAATTATTTTTTCGACGTTCTATTTACTCGATTGAAGAAAATAATTTAATTGCCGCAATCTGTGGCACGGAAAGAAAACAATATGCACAACGTCAGAACTACAAAAGGTAGTTTCAACAAGAGGGCTGTGAGCAGTTTCCAGGCACGCCCAGGACATAAATCTTTTGGTCCTAGAAAAAATAACTATGGAAACACAAAAAAAGGTGACTTTATTGATCCAATGAGATTTGTTCGTAAGGCCACTGAAGAAAAAGTAACAAAAGTAGTGATCAAAAATACATTTGCGGACTTTGATTTTTGTCAGGAGCTAAAGGCAAATCTAGACAAAAGAAATTACCAAACACCAATGCCAATTCAAGATCAGGCAATTGAGCATATTTTGGCTGGCCGAGATCTGGTGGGACTGGCCAATACAGGGACAGGCAAGACAGCTGCCTTTCTTTTGCCACTAATAAACAAGGTTCAAAAAGACCGGAGCCAAAAGGTGTTAATTATAGCACCAACAAGAGAGCTGGCCCTACAGATTGAGACGGAATTACACCAATTTAGCTGGGGAATGCAAATTTTTTTTGCAACAGTTGTTGGGGGCATGCCTTTTGGTAGACAAATTGGGGCGCTTAAACGTAACCCTAATTTCATTATTGGTACACCAGGACGACTCAAGGATATGTGTGGACGTAAACTAATTAATCTCTCGACTTTTAATAATATAGTGCTTGATGAAGTGGATCGCATGCTTGATATGGGTTTTGTTGATGAGATTAGACAATTTTTGAGTCAACTTCCAAAGGAACGACAATCACTTTTCTTCTCAGCTACAATTCCGCCCAAGATACGTGATCTAGTTGCTAGCTTTGCTAGAGATCCTATCACAATATCAGTCTCAAACGGACAAACCGCAGACAGCGTAGAACAAGATGTGGTTAAGGTCCAGCACAGAGGTGCCAAATTTGATACGCTAAGTAAACTACTTAATGATCCAGAGCTGGCCAAGGTCTTGATTTTTTCTGAAACAAAAAGAGATGTTGAAAAGCTGGCGATCGATCTGAATAGAGGAGGTTTTAGAGCCGAATCAATCCATGGGGATAAGCGTCAAGGTCAAAGGACACGAGCCCTTGCCTCCTTTAAAAATAATCAAGTCGATATCTTGGTTGCGACAGACGTTGCCGCCAGAGGATTGGATATCAAAGACGTGACTCACGTCATCAATTATACAATTCCCAAAACCTATGATGAATATATTCACCGCATAGGCAGAACTGGCCGAGGCGACAAGCTTGGTAAAGCTCTGACATTTGTCGAAGCTAGATAATTATAGAGGTCTTTATATCCGATCGTTGCAGTTTACTTTACTTAATGTAAAGTAAACTGCTTTGCTATTTTATCTATATAACATAAAATTAGAATCAATGAATGATCTG
The DNA here is from genome assembly GCA_037140175.1 of bacterium. Classification (GTDB taxonomy): domain Bacteria; phylum Patescibacteriota; class CPR2; order UBA1875; family CAIMLA01; genus CAIMLA01. The sequence continues at coordinate 2,095 of JBAXEY010000041.1, forward strand.
TATTACAAAGAAATTTCAAAGGTTTTGGACGATTTGAGGACAAACAAAGGGGGTCTCTCAGACGTTGAGGTTTCTAAAAGACTTGAGAAATATGGACTCAATAAGCTCAAAGAGCCAAAAAGAACCCCGTACATTATTAAATATCTCAAACAGTTTACGGATTTGTTAGCAATTATACTTTTGTCAGCCTCTGGTCTAACCTATATATTGGGTGCTCCAAAAGATGCTTTGATTATATTCCTGGTTGTAGTGGCAAACGCAACCATAGGATTTTTCCAGGAGCATAAAGCTGACAAGGCGATTGATACCCTGAATAAATATGTGGCACAAAACGCAACTGTGATTCGGAACAGCGATAGGATAATAATTGATGCGATCGATATTGTGCCAGGAGATATTATAGTTTTGGGTGAAGGCATGAAAGTTCCGGCCGACATTAGGTTGTTGAGCGCAAATGAGCTTGAGACAAATGAGGCCGCATTGACTGGGGAATCGGAGGCTCAAAACAAGATTGCTCTTTCCCACGAGGACGAGAAAAGAAGTGTAGTCGATATAGTTGGTTCTGCTTTTATGGGTACAAATATTATGTCTGGAAATGGAATTGGTGTTGTAATTTCGACAGGTATGGAGACACATTTTGGGAAGATTGCCAAAGCCACCACTGCTCAAAAGTCTTCTAAATCACCCCTTCAAATCGAGATTGACCATATTGCTAAAATTGTCGCAAAAGTTACCTTCTGGATTATCTTGCTCTTGCTGGCTCTATACACACTCTCAAAAGGATTTTTTGACCCGCTTGGTTCTTTCCGCTTTGCTATTGGCGTTGCCTCGGCATTAGTGCCAGAAGGCCTACCCGCGACAGTTTCCATAGCCCTAGCGATCGGAATCCAGAAAATGGCCAGACGGAAGGCAGCCATCAGAAGAATGTCAGCCGTCGAAACTTTAGGGGAGGCAAATTATATTATTACCGACAAAACAGGGACATTGACGAAAAACCAGATGACCGTCAAGGAATTATTTTTTGATAACGAGAACTATCACTTCAAAGGCGTCGGCTATACCCTAGAAGGAGACGTTACTTGCGAAGGCAGACTTTGTGGTGAGGAAAAAAATAATGAGGCTAAGCTTTTGTATAGAGCGGTAACAATAGCAAATAATGCAGAGATAGATACGAAAAATCATACTGCACCAGATTATTCTGGTGACTCAACAGAAATAGCCCTGCTAGTGGCCGCAGAAAAAGCTGGGATTGATACATATGGACTAAAAAATAGAGTAAAAGAGTTAGCCGAGATTCCTTTTACCTCAGAAAGAAAGTTTATGGCAAAGGCAGTCGAGATAGATGGAGATGAAACTGTTTTTGTAAAGGGGGCTTCTAATGTAATTCTGGCTAAATGTACTAAGATTTTTACAAAAGGGAAAATCAACAAAATTACATCTGATGATGTCCAGGCTCTCAAAAAAGTCGAAGACAATTATTCGCAGGATGCTCTTCGGGTTATTGCTGTCGCCTATAAGCCAATGGACCAAAAAGCGATAGATACTGAATTAGTATTTTTGGGTCTTTTTGGCTTAATCGACCCACCTCGTGATGATGTCACGGAGACGATTAGATTGGCAAAAAATTCTGGCATCAAAATTGTCATGGCGACTGGTGACTATGGTCTGACTGCCGCCGCTGTAAGTAGGAGAATAAAACTTAGCGACAATCCTCGAATAATTGAGGGTAATGAGCTCAACCAGATTAACGATAAAGATCTTTACGAAATATTAAAATCAGATGATGTTATATTTTCTCGAGTGGAGCCTATTCACAAATTAAGATTAGTGCAAGTTTTACAGGCAAAGGGAAACATAGTTTCAGTGACCGGTGATGGCGTAAATGATGCCCCAGCACTAAAGACTTCTGACATCGGGGTAGCGATGGGTATTACGGGTTCGGACGTAACCAAGGAGGCGGCCGAGATGGTCTCATTGAACGATAGTTTTTCCTCAATCGTTTGGGCAATCAAAGAGGGTAGAATTGTATATGAAAACATCAAAAAGGTTACAAGATATGTATTTACTTCAAATCTCGCTGAGTTCTCTGTGGTAGCCTTTGGCTTATTAATTGGCGTACCGCCGATTACGGTGATACAAATATTGTTGGTTGACCTTGGAGCTGAGGTTTTCCCAGCCCTTGCACTTGCGGGGGATGAAGAAGAAGACGATGTAATGTCAAAAAAACCGAGAGCAAGAAGTGATATTCTTTTTGGTCGCGAAACGATTACATATATACTAAGAAGTGGCATAACATTAGGAATTCTCGCTACAGCTGGGTTTTGTATATTTGGTTATCTGAATGGGTGGAGCTGGGGCCAGGAATTTCCAAATCAGAGTTTGTATCTAGCCGCAACGACGGTCACTTATGCAACTATGGCCTTATGCGAATATGTACAAGCTTTCTCTATCCGTTCGACCAAGAAACCTATTTGGAAATTATTGGCCAGCAAAAGGATATGGACATCAATTGGTCTCTCCTTCGTGTTTATCAACGCACTCATATATATTCCATTCCTGGAACATTTTGCAGGAATGGCCAGTATCTCACTAGTGGGATGGGGTATAGCCGCAACAATCGCTATAATCTATATGGTGATACTGGAAGTAAATAAAAAATTTACTAAAAAACTAATATAGGGGTTATTTCAGTAAACAACAACAAGTTTTATAATTGAACAAAAGCGGTAATGAGAAGTTGTGTTTGTAGACTATTTGTTTTCTAGCAACTAATATGTATTTATGAAGATAAACGTAAAAGTAATTCCAAATTCGTCAAAAAGAGAAGTTGTCCAAATTTCGGAAACCGAATTTCGAGTCTATATAAACGCAAAACCCATCAAAGGTGAGGCCAACAAACAGGCCAGAGAGCTACTTTGTCTGTTTTTGAATCAGCCAAAACATTGTGTTGTTTTGGTTTCTGGCAGAACCTCAAGGATGAAGATATTTGAAATAAGATTGTCCAAGTAAAAAAAATAGTTATATTTTATCATTATGATTCTTCTCTCGGGAGTAATAGGTTTGGCCACAGGCTGGCTTGTTGGTGGAATAGTGGAGGATGCCTCAAGAACAAAAGAACAAGTACCTATATATTAGAAAAGGGGCAATCGCGCGGTTGCACGATTGCCCCATAGATTGTCTTGGGTCTGAATCCTATTCTTTTTGATTTTTCCACCACTTGAGGTGGGCAAGAATGAATAATCCAAAGATTGAGAATCCAAGATAGGTAATCAGAAAGCCGTTACTGACCTTGTCTTTTCCCGAGATAACAAGATCACCCCGGATTAATGCCTTCCCGCTGATGATTAGATAAATGCCAGCCAAGCCGACTAGCAGGCTAACAATCAAGACGAGGAGGAAGGAACTAATCCTGCAGAAGTGTGCAAAGGACATTTTACCCCCGTCATTAGGTTAATGACAGTTCTATTCTGTCTCGTCAGCCGGCTCATCTACTATTATGCCATTTCGACATAGCTCTTGTTCGATGTCAAGACCGTTGCTGATCGCGTATTCCACCGTTAGCATTATGGTTTGAGCAAAACCGATTACCTCATTGAGAGAGGTAAAAGGTTTTGTCCAAACAAATTCCGGAACTGGATTCGTCTTTTGACCCAGTAGAGGCTCACCTTGGTGACTACAGTTGCACTCGGTCACAATCACATTATTTATTGGTCCAGTTTCTGCTGGGGATGAAGCCTGTGAGCATATTCGCTCGCATTGATCAATCATTGATTCGATTGCCTCTACGTCAGCATGACTGACTAGGTATATGCCGGAGCATTCGTCAATCTTGCCGATTATCTCAGATTTCTGGATAATCTCCATGATATCAAGAGGGCTTCGCTCAAAGATCTGAGCCAGGTAGGCTATTGAGTAATACCCAAATGAAGCCTTTCTGGTGGGACATCTGCCTAATATACTGTCTCGATCATTGGCCAAGATAATAAAATCCCCAACTTTAAGGCGAGAGGCTTCATCATCTATGCCACCGAGCCCTTGATAATGTTTACAAAACTTCGCTATTCCAATATCAAAACCAAATCTTCTAAAGAGGTACATAATCTCGTCATAATTGAGCTCGTAATTTGGATCGAGTAAGCAGATATTTTCGAGGTGCTTTTTTACTTCCATCACATGTCCTCTCATGTAGGAGTAATTAACTGATGGCCATAGTATCACAAATGGAGAGTTTGTCAACCAAATGTTATGGGCGAGTACCTAGGTAACACTTTATTAGTGTTAAATAATCTATCT
>JBAXEY010000042.1:0-6087 GCA_037140175.1 bacterium
AATTTCGCCTAAGAAAAGCTGAAGCTACCCGCTTCAGCACTCCACATGCGAATTTCGCAATTCGCAAAAAAATGAATTTTGAATTTTAAAAACTTTGAAGTTCCTATACGTTAAATTATGCGGACAAGGGTCGCAACTTTTAATAACCCAATAAATTCCAAGCTCCTGTCTTCTTTGTCATTTTCATTTATTTTCTCTCCACAACATGTTTTTTTATGAGTACATAATGATGACATGTGCTTGTATTTGCGTCCACATTCACATGTATAATCTGTTTGGATTTTTGGCGTTTTTTTATTAGGATTAGTGAGTCGTTCATGTTTAGATGTCAATAAATGTCTATCATATTCACTTTTTTTACTCGTAGAAAAGTCACATACAACACATATATGTTTTGGTTTGCGTTTTTCGGCGTTTTTTGTGTTTGGATTCATAGGCGTTTTTATAATATATATTGAGAAAAAAACGCCTAAATATTCCACACAAAAATTATCGTCACAAATTTTTGAATAAGTATTTTAATGACCAGACCATAAAATTAATTTATGGTCACAAAACACGTTTTTTTTGTAAAGTATTTTGGAAAATCCAAAAATGGACAAAAATAAATGTCCAATTTTGGAAAACCAAAACACTTTTGACTTTTTTATATTTCTCTCTATCCTTCAAAAAAAATAGAGAGAACCCAAAAACAAATTACTTGCTCAGAGTACGAAGCAACCCACTTGCCTTATGTATTCGCTTTTCAATAACCTCCAACATCTCCTCTTCGCTATTTGTTGTTCGCTGAATATCAGCTAAACTATCTAGCACCCTGTCGAAAATATATTTATCAATAATATCCATTGACTTCTCTCCGTCTAAAATATCATTACAATCATCTGACAATTTTGAGGCTAGGGCAAGCCCATTGGCAAATTCGGTGTGCTTTGCTTGTTTGACTTCTGGTGGTTCACTACTACGCTCGACCTCGATCGCCTTCACACTAAGCATGACAGACAATTCAATAATAAATAATCTGAGACCGGCGACGTAAAACATATCAGGCAAATTTAGTCTATCAGTCATTTTATATAAAATGTAATTGTTGTATTATTTATAGAATTGATTTTAAGTACGAATCCTATAAATATATATCCTTTTTCTCTCTATATTCCGACAATTTTTTCGGCTTCTGTCATTCTGTTATTCATAACCTCGATGAGCTCTTCCATGCTATTAGTTGTTCGTTTAATGTCGGCTAAATTATCAAGGACGGAGTTTAATACAGTCGGATCAATATCATCCATCGATTTCCTGCCATTTATAATGTCGTTATATTCATAACTCAGGCTCAACGCCAAATTAGCACTATATGTCAATTCTTTGCGCCTCGCATATTTATTTTCTTTAGTGTCCTCGCTCTTCTCAATCTCGACCGCCTTCACTCTAACCATAGCAAATAGCTCAACGACGAACAATTTAAGCGCATCGGTGTATAGATAATTTGGAAAATGTAACATTTCAGTCATATTTATGAATGTGGGGTGCTGTTGTATTACTTAGATATTTGATTTTAAGTAAATTTTTTAAAATGTATATTAATGGTCTCTTCAAAATGGAAGAGAGAAAAAAGAAGGCCGAAGCCTCCCTTTTTTAAATTTTCTTGTGCTTTCTCTCTATGTCAAATTATAAATCACGTTTTTCTCCAAGGCGAAGCTGACAGTTTATAGTTTTTCAAGTGGATTTCTAATGGTGGACCTCATCGTCCGAAGGGCAGTAGTCCGAATCGCCGTCAAGAACAGTTTGCTGAATATTGCGCCATGTGACCCGCTTCTTCTCGCGGTCATATCCCCGAGCCCGACGATAAGATGCGGGTGCGTCCTCCTCGGAGAACTCCATATCTGAATAGTCGATTTGCTTCTTTGCCTTGCGCTGCCCGCGCGCTGACATCACGTCGGTAATCCAGGTCCACATAGTGTCCGTATGAGTCTTACTTACATCAGGTTCCTCTACCCACTCATCGTCCTCCTCCTCATTGGACTCCTCGCATGGAATGAAGTCGGGGTCCACCCACACATTGTCGGGCTGAACATCCATCCAAGAATAGTCGACCTTGGGGATAGAGCGTACGGGTCTCATGGTTGCCATTGTTTGTAACAGGTAGTAGTTGTAGCTATTTATGCCCTTCATTTTATTATTAAAAAGCATTTCAATTTTTTTTGAAGATCCATGGTTTCTATAAAAAATCGGCTTCGACTTGGAGGTCTTCCTTCTATCACTAAAAATTTATAATGGTATTATGCTGCTATTTTTATGTGTACCCAGTGCCTGTTGTTTGCTGACTGCTGCTCTAAGCGTAGCGACCAATAAAGCGTAGCGACCAATAAAGCGTAGCGACCAATAAAGCGTAGCGACCCGCACCATATAATATTCTATCCCCTACCTTGTAGGGGGGTGGCAGCCATATACCCTGTTTATAAATTTTTAGTGTCTACTCTGCGCACATTCAACCCTACCTGATTTTTTAAGGTATTTATTATAGGACCTTCGAGAGAAATTAACCCATAATTCAAAGCAATCTTATGCGCTCAGACAATACCTGAATTATAATTTATATTATATAAATCCTATGCTTAGACCCCTAATACCAATATAAATTTTTAGTAAACAAAAAAAACAAGAAAAAAAATGAACGTACCATAAAAAATTGAATTACTTTTCCATCCATAGAGTTAACGCATATACCCCAAAACAGTTATCAAGTTCAAACTAAAATGTCAACCGAGATGTTCAATTCTACCGTGTATGTGACCGAGCAATTGAATAGGCTTATGATGAATGCTGCCCAGGAGTTGGCACAGCGTTGCGTCAGTGAGTGCGCGCAGAAATATGGTTTTGATGAAGAGGAGGCGGTTCGTCACCTCAACATTCATACCATCAAGATCGAGCGCAAGCCCACTGCCGCAAAGGCTGCCAAGAAGGCCAACACCCCCAAGGAGAAGGCGGTTAAAATCGCCTTCCCTCTGCCTTATAACGGCGAGTTCATCGATGCCTGCTGCTACGCGCTCCGCCAGAATAGTGGCCTATACACTCAGTGTTCTGGTCTTCGCAAGTCTGATGCTCAGTTCTGTAAGAGCTGTGTGAATCAGATGATGAAGACCGGCGCCGAGACACCTGAGTATGGCACCATTCAGCAGCGCCAGGCCGTCGGGATCTTCGATTACGTTGATCCTAAGGGCCGCAAGCCAATTGCTTACACCAAGGTTATGAAGAAGAACAAGCTCACGGAGGATCAAGTGCTCACGGAAGCAGGTAAGTTCAACATTAATATTAACACTCAACACTTTGTCTCCCCAGTCGAGGACTCCAAACGCGGCCGCCCCAAGAGTGAGAAGGCTCCTAAGGAGAAGGGCCAGAAGGGCCGCCCCAAGAAGTCGAAGAAGGTGGTCGAGATTGAGGGTGATGACGAGGACCTCTTTGCTAGTCTGGTGGCCGAGGCTAACAGCGACGACTCTTCTGCTAGCCAGTCGTCCGATGAGGAGGATGAGACCGAGGAGAAGCCCAAATCTAAGATTTCCAATGCCGACAAGGAGGCTGCCAAGCTCGCTGAGAAACAAGCAAAGGCCGATAAGGAGGCCGCCAAGCTCGCTGAGAAGGCTGAGAAAGAGGCTGCTAAGCTTGCCGAGAAGGCTGAGAAAGAGGCTAAGCTTGCTGAGGAGAAGGCCAAGAAAGAAGCCGAAAAGCAGGCCAAAGATGCTGAGAAGGCCGCTAAGCTTGCTGAGAAGGAGGCTGAGAAGGCCGCTAAGCTTGCTGAGAAGGAGGCTGAGAAGGCCGCTAAGCTTGCTGAGAAGGAGCAAAAGAAGTCTGAGAAGAAGACTGAGAAGTCGGATGATACCGACGCTGCTCTTCGTGTCAAGAAGATCACATTCGATAACAAGAAGTATCTTGTGTCTCTTAGCACCAACGTCGTATACGACTACGATGAGTATGTCAACAACCAGGAGCAAGTTGTTGTTGGCAAGTGGAACGCTGCTGAAAAGACTGTCATCTTCTCCAAGTCGGGCGGAGATAGCGATGAGGAGGCAGAGGAGGAGTATGAGATGTAATTAGATTGGCCACAATTTAGATAGATTTTTGATATTAAGTATTAAAGTAGAAATAGATATTTAAACGTTACTTGCTAATTTGTTAAGTAAATTAAAAACCCCCTTTTTTCTCTCTAATGTCTTGCTCCTTGCTGCTGCTCTTATGGATATTTATGTGTATGGTCTGTTATTTCTCTATCTTTTGTAATTAATAATAAAATTAGCCGTTAATCTTAGATATTTAGAACTCTTGATAGTAGTTGAAGCTGTATTATATTATACACAATCTAGTAGATCCACTGCTGCCTGCTGCTCTTGGCCAGCAAAAAAGTAGACTATACAGGTGTCCGGTTTGTATTACATATATGGTAGTTAGATTGTCGAAATTGTCAGTCTTTCAGGGATGGTTAGGGTTGGCACTGTATTCATAGACAATATCGCCAACCAACCTTATAGACAATATCGCCAACCAACCTTATAGACAATATCGCCAGCCAACCTTATAGACAATATCGCCAGCCAACCTTATAGACAATATCGCCAACCAACCTTATAGACAATATCGCCAGCCAATCTTGCTCCACTTTTCTCAAACATTGTCTCCATTTTTTTGCTCCACTTTTCTCAAACATTGTCTCCATTTTTTTGCTCAACTTTCTCAAACATTGTCTCCATTTTTTTTGCTCAACTTTCTCAAACATTGTCTCCATTTTTGCTACGAAGTGGATTCATCAGAATCACTATCAGAATAATCAGCCCAAATTTTCGTAAATTTTTTAGAAGTGGCAGCAAGAGCCCATGCCGTCGAAGTAGTCTGTCGTCTTATAACAGATGGAGGTAAAGTCTTTGGACTCGAGACAAGAAGCATATCCGAGCAGAAAGGTTCCGCCTTAGGCACTGGAGGCGCGGCAGCAATCATAGCCCACGATACTTTATCCCCATTCCCTTCTTCACTTTCTTCCCCTTCTCCTCCATAATCGCAACCACAATCATCGGCCGCCAAAACGTCAAACATTGAACCTGTCTTCATCGTCTTCTCAGAAGCAACTCCATTAGTAGCAACCATATCCATTTTTTTCTTCTTCTCTAGAAACTTATCTCTCTGCTCAATAGCAGGACAGAATTTTACAGTATGCCCCGTAGCCAAACAATACCGACACTCAGTTGCCAGCAAGGTCGGACACGTAATTTTCCCCCCACCCCCAGGCAACGTACGCACCCAATGGCTGGTGTATACACTCTCAGGCTTGCAAGTATCATAGCATACCTTACAGAAGGGCTTGACCGCGGCCTTATTGGTAGTTACGAATTTCTTCTGGTAAATCGACATATTTGATTTGATTTGATTTAATTGAAAGCTTGTAGCGTGTTTAGGGTTAGGTGTCCATCTTTACTCGATTAAAAAGTATTTCAATTTTTTTAAATTTATACGCATTTTTTTCTTTACTAAAACTTTATAACTAAGCATACGTAATATGTGCCGCTCTACTAATGTCTATGAACTATCCACCCATGTCCTCCCAATCCCCGAGGATCTCTACCGTCCCCAGGATATACGCGAAATCGTGACTGGTCTTCCCAAACTGCTCCCGTTATTATTATCTTACCACCTTCTTCATAAAATAGCTCTATGGCTATTATAATATCCCTCCTAAACCGGTCCGCGGTTATATTACCGCAATATTTCGTAATTTCGTTATTATCCATTACTAAATATTTTACTAGCGAATCACTCTCTGGATTACGCCATAAACGTATGACCGATGGTTTGTTAAGCCTTAGTATCTGGTCATGCCAAAATGGATGATTATCAGGTCTATCATAAATCCATTCATATAAAATAACATAAAATTGTTTTTTTTGCATCTATTAAGCACACAAAATCAAAAATTTGCTATAATTGAATGATGCAAAAAACGGATGATCTTTTGGGGCTTTCGCAGGCGGAGGCTGAAAAAATTTTAATAGCCGATGGTTTCAATGAATTCTTCCCTCAGGGAAACACCAGGACACGGAGGAT
>JBAXEY010000043.1:0-6072 GCA_037140175.1 bacterium
ATTGATAACTTTATAACTAACACCCAAAAGTCCAATATGTTATGGACGCTAACAATAGGTTGACAATGGAATAAGACTGGTTTACAATGAGTTTACAATGATTACAAAAGAAAAAATATTAAGTATCGCTCAACAAAACGGAAGGGTAACCACAACAGAACTTTCAGCTAGGTTTTCTGTTTCTAGGCAATATATAAATCGTTTGATAAAAAACTTGGTTTTAACCGAAGAGCTGATAAAAATCGGCGGAACCAGATATGCCTTATATGTTCTGCCGGAGTATGCAAAAAGCCATCCTGAAATCTTGCCGTTTAAATATACTAAAACTCTGCCTAATATTGAGCTTGAAGAACATAGAGTGTTGGCTTCTGTTGAGCAGTCATTCCCAACCCTTTCAAAGCTACCTGAAAATATTCAAAGCATCTTTACTTATGCTTTTTCGGAAATGCTAAATAATGCCATCGAACACTCAAAGTCAAAAAATATCCATCTTGAAGTCTCGATTGAAGATAAACTGATAACTTTCCTAATCGAAGATAGTGGAATCGGTGTCTGGCAAAATGTGATGAGGAAAAGAAAGCTTAAATCTGAGCTCGAAGCGATTCAAGATATCTTAAAGGGTAAGACGACCACGATGCCAAAAGCTCACTCTGGCGAAGGGATCTTCTTTACTTCAAAAGTCGGTGCTTTATTTATTCTAGATAGTAATGGTTACCAACTAACCATTAACAACGAAATCCCTGATGTTTTTGTCGAAAAGATAAAGCGAATCAAAAAAGGGACTAGAGTTATCTTCAATGTCAAAACTAATTCAGCCCTCCACCTTAATGATGTTTTTATGAAATATACCAATCTTGCTTCGTCCAGCGACTATGGCTTTGATAAAACAGAAATTACGGTGAAACTCTACACGATTGGCGATACTCATATCTCGCGTTCACAAGCGAGAAGAGTTCTTTCTGGCCTTGAAAAGTTTAAAGTGATCTTGTTTGATTTTGATAAGGTACCGACAGTCGGTCAAGCCTTTGCCGATGAAATCTTTCGGGTCTTTCACCAAAAACAGCCTGACATTAAGCTCGAAACGACCAATATGAATGAGGGCGTAGAATTCATGGTCGATCGGGCCAGAAACACAAAATAAAGTAATAGGGACCTTTACTCACTATTTCAAAAGTTAGTATATCACCCTTGACACAAGGTATACTAAAGACTAAAATAGTATATGTTAAATATGGAAGGTGAACTAAAATAGAAATCGAAATTGGAAAATTTCAAAAACAGCCAGAAAGTTATAAATCTTTTGTTTTAAATCCCTTTCCGCCAAAAGGTATTTTAGATTTGCCGACCAAAACTCTTGTCAAAGCGGACAAGGCTACTCAGTTAGTTGGGAGGCTCGATGGAGTTACTCACGAATTACCAGATGTTGACTTCTTTTTGTATATGTTTATTGCTAAGGATGCAGAAGCATCTTCCCAAATAGAAGGAACGAAGGCAACAATTGTCGATGTGCTCGAAGCAAATGCTGGGGTTGCCACAAAAAAGACGGATTCAGATGATATAGATTTTTATATAAAAGCGCTTAATTATGGCATTAAAAGAGTAAAGGACTTACCGTTATCTTTGAGATTCATAAAAGAGCTTCATATGGAACTCATGACCGGTGCTCGGACAACACATTTTTCAGATCCAGGTAATTACCGTAAATCTCAAAACTGGATTGGTGGAGCAACATTGGCTGATGCATCCTATGTTCCCCCTACTGTTTCAGATATGAATACGGCACTAGCTGATTTAGAGAAATTTTTGTATAACAAAGAAACATTGCCATTAATACAGTCCGCTATTGCACATGGTCAATTTGAGGCTATCCATCCTTTTTTAGATGGAAACGGCAGAACGGGCCGTTTATTAATCACGATTCTACTCCTCGAAAGAAAATTACTAGACAAGCCAGTACTTTTTCTTTCCTCATATTTTATGAGACACCAAAAACTTTATTATCTAAAGTTAAGTGGATATCACGAAGGAAATGTAGACGCGTGGGTAAACTTTTTTTTGGACGGTGTTATCGAAACTGCCGAAGAATCAATCGGTATCAGTAAAAAAATTATCAAGCTCAGAGAGGCCGACATGTATCAGATTCACGCTCTTGGGAGAAGAGAGGCAGAGAGTGGTGTTGTGGTATTAAAAAATCTATTTAGATCGCCTATCGTCAGCTCCCGAGTGGTTATGGAGTGGACCGGTTTTACCCGTGCCGGCGCAATTAGAGTAATCGAGCGATTTGTGAAACTGGGAATATTGGTTGAGAGGGAAAATGCCAGTAGTAAAGAAAGAAGTTATCTATATAAAAACTATATAAAAAATTTTACTCAGGAACATCTTGATAAGTAAAAACTAAGGACTTGGCTAATAAGTACGACAAAACATCTAGATTTACCGTTTTTATGTTAAAATTAATTTAATAAGGTGTTAAGATAAATGTATAATATAATTGTATAAGGAAGAAAATAAAAGAAAGGAGGGCGTAGAAGAATGAAAAATAAAAAGTTACTTGTAAGTTTGTTGTGTTTGGCCTTATCGCCGTTATTTACATTTGTAGGTACCGGAGTAGCGAATGCCGCCGTAGATACAGAGGCCCCGGTTGTAAATCTAGGAGTCCTTGCGACAATTGCAATGGCTTGTCCAACCCCAGTTACTATGGGCTCAATCACTGGCACTGGACAGTCCGCCTTGGGGAGCAATTCGACGACCTGTAATGTTATTACTAATAACTCAACTGGCTACAAATTAGAGTGGAAAGCAGGCACCGCCACTATGGCAAATGCCAATGCTGACACTATTGCCGCCTATACTCCAACCTCACCAATTGCGCCGGAAACTTGGTCAGTAGCTGCTATCGCTTCGGAATGGGGAGGACATCTGGGGGCATTAAGCACGACCCCAGACACAACGACATGGGGAGCTGCGGACACTTATGTTGGTGGTAAATGGCTTCAGGTTAATAACGTTGCTGGTTATGAAATTATACGTCGTACTACTGAAACCCTTTCTTCAGGTGATAATGAAATTATCTTTTTTGGAGCCGAAGTTGGCTCTGGTAGCTTCCAACCAACAGGAACATACACAGTTACAGTAACGATGACGGCTACAACTCTCTAAATCAATAAGTTATTTTCTAGAGCGTCTAACAAGGAAAGAATGAAAATAAAAACATTTAATAAAATATGCCTCTTTTTTGTGTGTTTAGCCTTGCCTTTATCGGTCTTTGCATCTCGCACAGAGATGCAAAATAATGTTCCAAATCGTGGTGATTTTCCAATGGGACCTACTTCATTTGATTTGAAAGTTCAAAGAGGAGAGAGCTTAACCGAAACTCTAGAAATTACCAATCGAAGCGGTAAAGAACAATCATATAATGTTGAGGTAGAGGACTTTGAAGGCTCAACGACTGACCCAACTCAAGCATCCAACTTAAAAGGCTCAATGGCCGGAAAATATGGGGCCAAGAGTTGGCTAACGCCTGAAGTAAACAACTTCTCGCTGCAGCATGGTGAGCGGTTCTTTATGGAGGTAAAAATCCAAGTACCAATGAGCGCTGACTTTGGGGATCACTATGGGGCTGTTTTGGTAAGTTCTCTTGATCCTTCACAGGTTAAAAGTTCTTCGGGTGTAAATGTTATGATTACGAGCCGTGTTGGTAGTTTATTTTTACTTCGAGTAGAGGGGCCGATTGTTGAAAAAGGCTCTCTTGAATCTTTTACGACCAATAAGTCATTTTATGAAAAAGGACCGATTGATTTTCAGGTAATCTACAAAAACGAAGGTACAGTACGCTTGCTTCCGTCAGGAGCGATAACAGTAAAGAATCTCCTTGGCCAAACAACCGAGAAGATACAAATTGAGAATTTTAAGGTCTTACGAGACTCTCAGCGCTTAAATAACATCGTTCTAAATAAGAAGAATCTTTTTGGTAGATACACAGCAACCGTTGCCTTAGATCGAGGTTATGGGAATATTGTTGATACAAAATCGATAACATTTTGGGTTTTCCCCGTAAAAGAATCTGTTGCAGTCGTTGTCCTTCTCGTATTTATTTTATTCTTCATTTTGATGTTAATCAGAAAAAAAAAACATAACCGCAATAAAGGGAAACTAAAACGGGAGAAGAAAAATGGCTGAAAATGTTAACCTTGGGTTAGAGGTTAAAGAAGGAAATGATGGTACTAATAATACAACTACTCAGACGACTATCACTCCAGACGATACTGATTCTTTTCTTGCTGGGGCATGGTCGATCTATATCCCTATAATAGCCTTAATCGTAATATTGATTGAACTATTGATTATCATAAAGCAAAGACGAAAAATTAAATCACAAGCAGCCCAAATCTTATCAAACAACATAAATTAATCATGATTAAATTGATTATATGGAAAAGATTGAATAACAAATTTATCCAAAAATGGCTATCTTTTACTCCTGTCTTTTTGGTAATAATTATATTTGGTTCATCGCAAACTTATGCCTTTTCTATGGATAGTTCAAATTACCAAATAGAAGAAGATTCAATAAATTTTATGGGAGAACCGTCTTCGTCCCTTCATTACAAGTTAAATGAGAGTGGTGGTGAAGTAGGAACGGGTGAGTCGACTAGTTCTCATTACGTTCTGGGAGCGGGTTTTTGGGGGGCGGCTCAATCAACAATCTCAATATCGGGTTCTTCAGTTATCAATATGGGAGATATTTCAGGTACGGGGTTTTCTTCTCTAACCACAAATAGTGGGACTTGGAATGTTAAAACCGACAATGATACAGGTTACACTCTTCAGTGGCGAGCCCAAAACGTCAACATGGTTTCGGGGAGTGATACTCTCGGCCCTTTTGTACCGACAGTGGGTGGGACGCCGAATACCTGGAGCGGGATGCCAAATACTGTGTCTTGGTGGGGAGGCCATTTAGGGAAAGACAGTACAACCACTGATACCGCAAAATGGGGAACATTAGATACTTATGCTGGTGGTAAGTGGCTTAATGTTGGCACCAGCGACTATTCGATTGTCTCTCGTCCTTCATCAACCACAACGAGTGGGGATAATGAAGTAATATATGCAGGGGCTGAAGTCGGTACCAACAAAATCCAACCAACTGGTACTTATTCTGTAATCGTTATTTTAACCGCAATTGCCCTATAATAACCCCTTGTATCTTAGCTTCAATTAACTATAATTAAATTAAGAAATAAAAGTATGAAATAGAGGGAGGGCAGTAAGATAAACTCATTACGCTCAAATCAGAGGTGGATTAAAAACAAAAAGGTCTATTCACTATTAGGACTTATCTTATTATCTTTATTCTCACTATTTACTACTCTCCTTATCACTAACTCAGCCTCTGCTTCTGTAGCTAAACAATTTAACTACCAAGGTAAGCTAAAAAACGCTGATGGCACCCTTGTAGCGAATGGCTCATATAACATTGAGTTTTTTATTTATGACGCCCTCTCTGGTGGTAGCTGTCTCTGGTCAGCTCGTGGAACCTGCGGTACCCCTACCCCCAAGAGTATTACAACTACCAGTGGTATCTTCTCTACTATGCTCGGTGAATCAGGGGATAATGCCATGATAGACTTTACTTCAGATAGTTATTATCTAGAAGTTAGAATAGACTACAGTGGTTCATATGAAACACTCTCTCCTAGAAAGAGAATTGGCTCTGTCCCTCAAGCTATGAATGCTAATAGCTTAATTGGAGATGGTAAGATCGCTATTACTGGCTCTCCCCTAGGAGTCCTAGTCAGTGAAGGAACTGCCTATATCAATCCAGCCACAGCTACAGCTAACTACACCCTCCTAGGACTAGCCGTTGGAGGAGTCCAAAAACTAAAGATAGATGCAGAAGGAGATCTAATCGCTGCAGGCACCCTAGCGGGCTCTAATCTCTCAGGCACTAATACAGGAGACCTAACTCTCTCTGCCATTGGGACAACCCCGAATGCTAATGGTATGACTTTAACTAACCAAATCCTTAATCTTCAACCAGCTGATGGTACTTATGGTGGAATAGTCAGTACT
>JBAXEY010000044.1:0-5676 GCA_037140175.1 bacterium
ATAATAACCCCTGAAATTGAACCCTATTATTCAAATGAATTTATATACAATATCGACAAAACTTCTTATAAAATAAAAACTTCCAACTCTTTACAGGAGTTCGATACTCCTCACTTTATTACTCAGTTATTATCGGAATTAATTTCAAAATATTCGGAAAAAGAAAAAGTAACTATAATAAATCCTAACCAAGGATTTTTGCCTCTAGCTATTTTAAATTTCCTTTCAGCAAAAGAGATCCTTCTTTCATCGCGAGATTTACTTTCTCTAAAAATTTGTAAAGAAAATTTAATTCTGAATAATTTTTCAGACATCTCTCTGGATAATTCTGATTTTCCACAAAATACTGGAGATTTATTAATTTGGAGTTTGCACGACGAAGGAACAAAAGAAATTTTGGAAAAACTGGTTGTATTTAGAAAAAATTTTAAGAAAATTGCTTTGGGCGGAAGGATTCAAGTAATAAATAGGGTTTTGCGAACGGCAAGGATTGAACCTAAAAAAATATTGAAACAAGAAAAATATTGCGCTGTTGAGCTTTGAATCAATTCTCCGACGGAATCTATATCGGAGAGAAGCAAAACATTTATAAAGCCCCCATTCACCCTAATAATACTAAAATGATAACTTTGGAGTATTATTCCAAAGCTTCAATTATTTTTATTGAAGCTAGAATGAGTGCCTTATGTTTTATAGGGTATGATGTTGGCCAATCGAGTTTTTAAAATATATATACGTCAATTTCTAGTGGTTTTATAGTTGGAACATTAATTATGAGTGATTAATTTGTCAACTAGATAAAAATAAGTAAAATTATTTTTATTGGATAGATCTTGTTTATTTAACGTGATTAAGACCTTTCTTACGTTAAAGCTTAGATAAGGATTATTAAATAAGTTTAATTCCAGTTTATCCTGCTGGAGGTTGCGGCTATTTGGTTCGAGATAAGGCATGCAAGTCTGACGATAAGTCGGCGTACTGCTCAGCAACACGTAGTTAATCTGCCCTTGAGTCAGGGATATCCTCGGGAAACTGAGGTTAATACCTGATAGGAGTTCTTCTCTGGAAAGAAAGTACTTTCAAATTTGCGCTCAAGGATGAGACTGCGGCTGATTAGCTAGTTGGCGGGGTAAAGGCCCACCAAGGCGATGATCAGTAAGGGCCCTTAGCGGGGGTGCCCTGAGAGGAAGTCTGAGACACTACTTCCAGCTCTACGGAGTGCAGCAGCTATGAATCTTCTGCAATGCGCGCAAGCGTGACAGAGCGAGCCAAAGTGTTTATCTTTTTGATAAACTTTTGCCAGCTGTAAAAAGGCTGGCGAATAAGGACTGGGTAAGATCGGTGCCAGCCGCCGCGGTAATCCCGACAGTCCAAGTCGCAACCAACATTATTGGGTCTAAAACATCCGTAGCTTGCTTAGTAAGTCTTTTGTCAAATCCTGCATCTCAAGTGTAGGGCGTGCAGAAGGTACTACTGAGCTAGAGACCGGTAGGTGTAAGAAGTACGTTCAAGGTAGTAGTAAAATACGTTAATCTTGAATGGACTCACAATTAGCGAAGGCATCTTACAAGGACGGATCTGACAGTGAGGGATGAAGGCCAAGGGCGCAAAAGGGATTAGATACCCCTGTAGTCTTGGCAGTAAACACTGCTCACTAAACATCGGGGCCTCTTCGGGAGGTTTCGGTGCTGAAGGGAAGCTGCAAAGTGAGCTACCTGGGAAGTATAGTCGCAAGATCGAAACTTAAAGGAATAGGCGGGGAGACACTACAACGAGTGACGCGTGCGGTTCAATTAGATTCTACACCGTGAACCTCACCAGGAGCGACAGCAGGATGAAGGACAGTCTGAAGGGCTTTCCTGACACGCTGAGCGGAGATGCATGGCCGACGTCAGCCTGTGCAGTGATGTGACCGGTTAAATCCGGTAACAGGCGAGACCCGTGTGTATAATTACTATCGAAAGAAGAACATTATACAGACTGCCTTGGTAACAAGGAGGAAGGTACGGGCTACGTTAGGTGAGTACGTCCCTAATCCCCTGGGCTACACGCGCGCGGCAATGGCAGATTCAATGGGCTGCGACACCGAAAGGTGAAGCTAATCCCCTAGCATCTGTCTCAGTCCAGATTGAGGGTTGCAACCCACCCTCATGACGCTGGAATTCGTAGTAATCGTTCGTTAGCAACAAACGGTGAATATGTCCCTGTCTCTTGCACTCACCGCCCGTCAAACCAACCGAGTTTTGCAGAGTTGAAGTCTGTATAGAAAGAAATTTTGTAAGACAAGGTAGGTTAAGTCGTCACAAGGTATCTGTAGGGGAACCTGCAGATGGATCACCTCCTAAAAATTAAAGAGTAAAATTTTTAATAAATATACCTTAGAAAAGAATGAGTATTTATAATTAAACGCAATGAAAATTGGTCAACTAGCTTCATTAAAATTTTTAGTTTGTAAACAAAGAAATATTGTTTGCAAAAGTTTCAGTGCAAGAGAAACGATTACTTGCACAGAAAAACTGGGCCTGTAGTCTAGTAGTAAAATGCTTGCCTTGCACGCAGGAGTCTCGGGTGCGATTCCCGACAGGTCCATTTTCCGACGAGGAAATAAATCACAAATCATATTCACCTAAAAAATGAAATTCGAAGAAAACGAATTAAAAAAATAACAAATCGAATGATGAGCTTCGCGATCTTGAATCGCGGAAGGAGTTGGAGAGTTTATACTCAATGAAGACAGAACTTATAGATCAGTTTTGTTTCCCACAATATAATATATGTGGTTAAAGAAAGATTGATTCTACTATTAATACTGTTAGACGGATAGCTAGGCTTGAATAGCGACGAAGGACGTGGCAAGCTGCGATAAGCTTGGGCGAGCTGCATGCGAGCGTTGAACCCAAGATCTCCGAATGTGAAACATGTTTTTACATTCCGCAAGGAAAGTTAACGCCGGGAATTGAAACATCTTAGTACCGGCAGGAAAAGAAAACAAATAAGTGATTCCCCCAGTAGCAGCGAGCGAAAAGGGAGTAGGGCGAGCCGAATCTTTGTTCGAAAGAGCGTAAGAGATGTGGTGAGGTTTGAGACTAAGTCAGCGAGTCAAATTTCTCTGGAATGAGAAACCTTAGAGGGTGATAGTCCCATAGGCGAAGTTGATATGTTGTACCTTAAAAGAGTAGGGCTTCCCGGATTGGAGGTCTGAATACAGGAGAATTAACTCCTAACCCTAAATATTTATTCAAGTCCGATAGAGAACTAGTACCGCGAGGGAAAGCTGAAAAGTACTCTCACAAGAGGGTTAAAAGACTTGAAATCTAACAGTTACAAATTTGTTACTGCCCTACGGGGTTGTAACGTACGTTTGGGAAAACGGGCCGGGGAGTTTATTTTTGTGGCAAGGTTAATTAAATGAAGCCGAAGCGAAAGCGAGTATGAAAATGCGTTAGTCACTGAGATAAGACCTGAAGCCAGATGATCTATTCCTGAGCAGGATGAAGTTTTTCGAAAGAGAAATGGAGGTCCGAACCGGTGTTGTGTACATGCACTTGGATGACTTGGGATTAGGGGTGAAAAGCCACTCGAATCTGGCCATGGCTGGTTCCTGTTGAAATATGCCAGGGTATAGTTGCGTATAGTTTGTTAGCGAGGTAAAGTACGGATAAGTCTTGCAGAGGCTAATGCCTACGGGGAATTTTCCAACTCAGAACTTGTTAACTGCGTACTACGTGAGTCAGCAGGGGTATGTAAGATACTCTTGCGAGACCTGAACAAAGGAGACCGGAGTTAAGGTCCCAAAATATACATTAAGTGTAACGAACGGTGTTTTTCTCCTGAGACAGTGGGGATGTAGGTCTAGAAGCCGCCATCATTTAAAGAAAGCGTAACAGCTCACCTATCGAGGACAAAAGCCCGGAAGATGGACGGGGCTAAATGTATTACCGACACTCCGGAGACTCTCTGCAAAGAGAGTTCTGGTAAACAGGCGTATTACATGCGTAGAAGTTTTCACGTAAGTGACGATGGAGCGTGTATTAGTGATCATCCCGGTGATAGTAGGATCTGATCTTCCTGAGAACCGGAAGATGTCGAAAGGGCAAGGTTTCCTTGGCACTACCAATTAGCCAAGGGTTAGTCAGTACCTAAGTCATACCTTAACTGAGTATGATGATGGACAACAGGTTAATATTCCTGTACTTTTTGATTTTGTTAAGCTTTTGAAAAGCTTTCGGATAAGTGGTTTGCCGAGAGGCATAGCGAGAGAGAAATGATTGGATTGTAATGATGAGAATTTCATGAATCTCCGCGTATCTGCTGAGTCCAAGAGTCAGTGAAAAGTTCGAAAGATAGAAATCAATCAGCTGTACCGAGATCTAGCACTGGTGCCCTAGTTAAGTAGACTAAGACATGAAAGGTGAAACTGGTTAAGGGAATTCGGCATAATTAGTCCCGTATCTTCGGTATAAGGGATGTCTATTCTTTTGTATGAATTTTTATATGGAAGAGTAGATCTCAGTAACAAGGGCGGCCCGACTGTTTACCAAAAACATAGCTGAGTGCTAATCCGAAAGGATGTGTATACTCAGTGAAACCTGCCCAGTGGTGGTGTCTAAACTCCTTTTTCAAAGGGATGAAAGCCCATCAAACGGCGGGCGTAACTATGACGCTCTTAAGGTAAAACGTTGCCTTACATTTTATTTTATAAAATGCTTCAAGAGTCATAGAGTGTTTGCGATAAGATAGTTAAGAACTAATTAAGAAAAGAATTCATAGACATGATAAATTTAAACCAAGAAGAAAATTGAACCATATGCTGGAAAATCTGAGAATTTCAGAATACTCGCCGAGAAATCGGCAGTGAAAATTTCTGAATGCAGACAATCAGCAGGAAAGACTAGAATTTATTCTAGAATCCTCAGAGACTAGATGTTCAACTACGAAAGTAGAAGATATAGTCCGAACTTTGCAGCGATGCAAAGAATTAAGATAGAATCATTGAAAAAATCTTAGATTAACATAATGAGCGTAATGCCTTGTCGTCTGAATGGCGACGTGCATGAATGGTTTAACGAGGTTGTCACTGTCCCTAACCAGAACCTTCCGAAACCATTTACAGGTGTATAGACCTGTGTCACCCTGTGGGAAGCGAAGACCTTATAAACCTTTACTGCAACCTGTTGTTGTATTTTTACTGAGAGTGCTTAGAGTAGGTAGTAGCGTCGAAATTATTTCTCTGGGAATAATGAATGCAAAAGTGTAACACTACCCATTCTTGATAAAAATACTAACCTTTCTGGGACAGCAATTGGCAGGCAGTTTGGCTGGGGCGGCACCCGGTCGAAAAGATATCGATCGGGCCCAAAAACAAGCTCATCCAGGTCGGAAATCTGGAGTAGAGTGTAAAGGCAAAAGCTTGTTTAACTGTATTTCGAACAGCAAGAAATGCAGAAGTGAAAGCTGGGCTTAGCGAACTTTCTTAGTCTTTTAATGGGACTAGAAAATGACAGAAAAGGTACTTTAAGGATAACAGGCTTGTTGCCTCCAATAGTTCACATTGACGAGGCAGTTTGGTACATCGCCGTCGGCTCTTCCTATCCTGCGCGTGCAGAAGCGTGCAAGGGTGCCGGAGTTCACGCATTAAAAGGGATCGTTAGCTGGGTTAAGAACGTCGCGAGACAG
>JBAXEY010000045.1:0-5428 GCA_037140175.1 bacterium
CAAAAATTCCTTTTTAATTATATAACAAGTTAAAATTGATGTCAATACATTCGTAATGGTTCAATGTAGAAGTCACGAGCATCTTGGACATTCATGAAAGTTAAATAGCTTCTTTTACAATTCTTAAAACCAATAAAATCAACCCAATATTCAAAAAGCATCAATGGTCATTCATTAATATTGCCAAAAAGCAGGTTAAGGTGGTATAAATAAAAAAATGGCAGTTTATATATTTACAGCTCTAACTTTTCTAACAATCCTTATTGGAGGATTATTTAGCATTAAATTTAAAAAGAATATAAATCTAATTTTGGGGTTTAGTGCAGGTCTTCTTTTTGGCTTATTCGCTCTCGAAATAATACCAGAAATATTTAATCTTTCCTTGGCAAGTAATATAGATATTTTCTACCCGATGTTGGCTTTAGTTTCTGGTTTTTTGGTGTTTCATATCTTAGAAAAAACATTTTTAGTTCACGATAACCATGAGGGTTCTTACCAGAAACATCAACACCCATCGGTCGGTTTGGTATCAGCAATATTGTTGATCATCCATTCTTTTTTAGACGGGGTTGGTATGGGGGTTGGCTTTAAGATTTCTACAGGGCTAGGTGTAGCCGTTGCAATCGCGGTTATAGGGCATGCATTCAGTGACGGTTTGAATACGGGCTCGCTCATGCTCTTAAATAAAAACTCAGCCAGAAAAACATTTGCAATGGTTGCTATTAATGCACTAGCGCCAGTTCTAGGCGTGTTATCGGTACGCTTCTTTAATTTGAGTTCTGGGTTCTTGTTGATATATCTCGGTTTTTTTGCCGGAATAATCCTATACATCTCACTTGAAGACATCCTGCCTGAGGCTCATTCTGGAGATTCGTCATGGAAAACACTTGCCTTGACTGTATTGGGTGTTTTGTTTATCCTTGGTCTTTCGATCATAAGCTGAGATTTATCTTTTTTCTAGACGTTTTCGTATTTCTTTCTCGGCTCCACTGCAACCCGGATTGTAATATTTTTTATCTTTTATGCTCTCAGGCAAATAATCCTGTTCTACAAAATTTTCTGGATAATTGTGTGGGTACTTGTAATCCTTGCCATGGCCTAATTCTTTTGCAAGTTTAGTGGTGGCATTTTTTAGATGCAATGGAGTGTCATATATATCACCGTGTCTAATATCTTCTAGAGCCTTATCAATTGCTAAATAGGATGCATTCGACTTGGGCGCACTAGCTAGATAAGTTGCGCACTGTGCAAGATTAATCCTACACTCTGGTAAACCTATTCGTTCTACTGCCTGAAAGGTAGAAACAGCTAAAACCAATGCCATAGGTGCTGCGTTGCCGATATCTTCACTAGCGAAAATAACCATTCTACGGGCAATAAATTTAGGATCTTCTCCTGCTTCGATCATCCGAGCCATCCAGTAAATGGCTGCATCTGGGTTGCTTCCCCTTAAAGATTTTATAAAAGCCGATATAACATTATAATGTTCATCACTTTTTTTATATCCTCCTATAAAACGCTTTGCCAGTGCCTCAATGATTATTTTTTTTGTTAAAGTTTTTGTTTTGGGATTTAGGCTTGTGGCAATTTCAATTGCGGCTATAGCCCTTCTAGCATCTCCGTTAGCAAAATCAGCTAGATATTCTATGGCATCTTTTTCGATAGTTACTTTTTGCTTGCCTAATCCCCTTTCTTTGTCACTAAGGGTAGCAAGAATTATTTCTTTTGTATCCTCTGACGTAAGTTTTTTTAGTTCAAAAAGAGTTGCTCGAGACATTAATGCCGAATTTATTTCAAATCCAGGGTTTTCGGTGGTAGCCCCAATTAGAACGATAGTGCCATTTTCTATATGTGGCAAGAATCCATCCTGTTGGGATTTATTGAAACGATGAATTTCATCTACGAAAAGAATGGTTTTTTTGTTTTTAAAATCTTTGCGCTCTTTGGCTTCTTTGACTACTCTGCGAAGGTCATTGACGCCACTAGTAACAGCAGAGAATTCTTCAAAAAATGAATCTGTCTTGTCGGCCACTATTCTAGCGATTGTTGTTTTTCCTGTTCCTGGCGGACCCCAAAGGATTACCGAAGAAAGCTTGTCCTTTTCGATCATTTTTCTTAATGGCATACCTTTTCCGACAATTTCTATTTGGCCGTAAAATTCATCAAAATTTCTTGGTCTCATTTGATCTGATAAAGGTCTCTCTGAATACCTATTTTGTTCAAAAAGATTTGCCATCTTTTTAGTCGTCTACTTTTTTAGGCTTTGTCCATGTTGCGTATTTACATTCCGGGTATTTTGAGCAACCCCAGAAAAGTTTTCCTTTTTTTGTTCTTCTTTCGACTATGTCGCCATCTTTACAGTCGGGACATTTTGAACCTGTTTCCTTCGGGGGTAATGGCTTAGCGTTCTTACAATCGGGGAATCCAGTACAAGCCAGAAATTCACCAAATCTGCCATGCTTAATTACCATTGGCTTCCCACACTTATCACATATTTGGTCAGTTTCTTTCTCAATCTTTACTTTCTCTATTGACTGAGTGCCCTTCTCTAAATCTGTCTTGAAGGGATACCAAAATTCACCAACTACTTTTTGCCAATCATCTTTGCTCGAGGCAACATCATCTAGTTGTTGTTCGATGTGAGCCGTAAAATCGACACTGACTACAAAAGGAAAGTTTTCTTTTAAAAGGTCGGTGACGACGAAAGCAATCTCGGTTGGAAAAAGTCTACGATTTTCATTATTTATATAGCCTCTATCTTGAATGGTAGAAAGCGTCGGGGCATAAGTTGAGGGCCTCCCAATGCCATTTGCCTCAAGGTCTTTGATCAAAGAAGCTTCAGTATAACGGGGAGGAGGTTCGGTGAACTTTTGATTACCATAGAGCTTCAACAAATTACACTTATCTCCAGCGGCCAGATTTGGCAAAAGACTTTTTTCTTCCTCATCTGTCTTATCGTCATCACTTTCTAAATAGACACTCATAAAACCCGGAAACTTGATGGTCCGTCCTCCAGTATGTAGGTTGTAATCACCAACAGCTATATCAATCCCGATTTGATTATAACGGCAATCAGCCATCTGGCTGGCGATTGCTCTTTTCCAAATTATTTCGTAGACTCGATGTTGATCTTTATTTAAAAATTCTTTTAAACTGCTAGGAGTTCGCAAAAAAGAGGTAGGCCTGATTGGTTCGTGAGCTTCTTGTGCTCCACGAGCTTTTTTATAAAATCTTTCTTTGTCTGGTAAAAAATCTTTGCCCAAATCCTTTTCAATATATGATCTCGCTTCATTAATTGCTTGTTTTGAAAGATTTGTTGAGTCAGTCCTCATATAGGTAATTAATCCGACGGAACCTTCGCTGCCAATTTCTATACCCTCATAGAGCTGTTGAGCTAGTAGCATTGTTTTTTTAGCGCTAAAAAATAATTTTCTTGCGGCTTCCTGTTGTAGCGTAGAAGTAATGAATGGAGGGGCCGGCGATCTTTTAACCTCTTTTTTCTCGACCTTGGTAACAGGGTATGAGCCAAGTTTAATTTCCCTGATTACTTTTTCTGAAGTAGCTTTATCTTTGACTGATAAACTTTTATCTTTGAATTTATTCACAGTTGCTAGGAACGATTCCTTGGACGATGCTTTTTCAAGGGCTGCTTTCATCTCCCAATATTCTTGTGGATTAAAGGCTTCAATTTCTCGTTCCCTGTCAACAACAAGTCTTACTGCGACAGACTGAACTCTGCCAGCCGATAATCCCTTTAGCACCTTCTTCCATAAGAGCGGACTTAATGAATAGCCGACCAAGCGATCCAGAACTCGTCTTGCTTGCTGTGCGTTTACAAGGTTTATATCGATATCGCGTGGATTTTTAACCGCGGCCTGTATTGCGCTTTTGGTTATTTCATGGAATTCGATTCTTTTGTATTGCTTCGATTTTAAGCCCAAAGCTTCCGCAACATGCCAAGAGATGGCTTCGCCTTCTCTGTCTGGGTCAGTGGCCAGCAGAATTGCTCCAGCATCTTTTGCCGCTTTTTTTAAAATACCAACAGATTTTTTGCTACGTAGAGGGACAATGTATTTTGGTTGAAAATTATTCTCAAGGTCAATTCCAAGTGTTCCCTGTGGGAGATCTCGAACATGTCCAAAAGTGGCCAAAACTTTGTAGTCTGAACCAAGATACTTTTCGATGGTTTTTGCTTTCGCCGGAGATTCGACGATTACTAATTTACTCATAATCAATCATATATGTTACTTGCTTGCCTCCTAATAGTCAAATATTTAGCCTATAGGTCATACCGCCTAGGTGCTTTATCTTGCCACTTATCTCCATGATACTTAATAATGAGCTAACCTTGGTTTGCTCCAACTCTGTTTCTTTAATGATAGCATCAATGTGTTTTGGTGACTCCGATAAAATTTTAAAAATAATTTCTTCTTCGGGGCTTTGTGCAATAATTTTTCTGATTGTAGTCGATTCTTGAGGTGCAATTAGTCCAAGTTCATCGAAAATATCTTGAACATTGGAAACCAGATGGGCGCCCATTTTGATAAGATTGTTTGGTCCGAAACTATTTTTATTATAAATAGGTCCAGGGATTGCAAAAACTTCCCGATTTTGCTCTAAAGCTGATCTGGCAGTTATAAGCGACCCTGAGCCTTCTGCGGCCTCCGTTATAACAAGACCAGTCGAAAGCCCACCGATAATCCTATTTCTGGCTAAAAATTTTGTTTTAATGGAGGAGTTCCTGGCGGATACTCACTCATTATTGCTCCACCCTTTTCAATAATTATTTGTCCCAGATTCTCATGGGAGAGTGGATAGATTTGGTCCACACCACAACCGAGCACAGCAATTGTCTCGCCTTTTGAATCTATGGCAGCTTGGTGAGCGATTGAATCTATACCTAGAGCTAGCCCACTTATAACCGTGATTCCATTCAAGGCGAGCCTTGAGGAGAAATCATAAGTAGCGTGGCGGCCATAATCGGTTGGTCTACGACTACCAACAATGCCAATCATCAAATCATTGAAATGTATTTACCTTTATAATATATAATTGCTGGTGGATCATATATCTCCTTTAAGATGGTTGGATAATTATTATCATCAAGGGTAATAATTGAAATGTTTTTGCTAGCCAATTCCTCCAATGCTCCCTCTGGGTCGATATTCTCTTGGCAATAAATGATTTCTGTGATGAGTTTATTTGATAGCTTTAGCTTCCCCAGCTTACTTTTTGGTAATTTGTAAAGATCGTCGAAAGGGACCTTTGTATCCAAAAGTTGCTTAAATCCAATTGCACCAATCCGAACATTTTTGTTAATATAAAGCCAATAATTTAGATCTTTTCTCACTTTATCCCCAGCCCCTTTTAATATACTGCGTAGGTTGAAATACATCGGTAACAAATCTGGTATAATCTCAAGTCAAAA
>JBAXEY010000046.1:0-5194 GCA_037140175.1 bacterium
TGCTAATATTTATCTTAATGAATTTGATCAATTTGTAAAACGAACAGTCAAAATTTGTTATTATGGACGCTATGTTGAATTACTAGCGATTTCTATAACAAAAAGTTTAAAGAATACTCTTCAAAGCAAGCAAAGATACTTGATGAGATAAGCAAACATCATTCGGCTGATAAAGAGTATTATTTGACCGCAAATAGCATATTAAGCCTCGCCAAAAGGGCACGTGAAATCTTTACAGTTTCTGAACCGGCCGAAAAACGGCATTTGTTAAATTATCTACTTCAGAACCTGAAATTACAGGGCAAAAACCTCTCTTTTGAACTAAAAACACCGTTTGATACGGTGCTTTTGTTGCACAATTGTTCTAACTGGCTCCCGGGGTCGGATTCGAACCGACGACCAATTGGTTAACAGCCAACTGCTCTACCGCTGAGCTACCCGGGATTATTCAGCAATCTGAATACCTATAATGAGCCAGAAAATTATAGCAAAATATAGGTTTAGCGTCAATTTTATTAAGAATTAAAACTTAATTATGATTTATAGCTAATAGTAATACTTAGTCCCTTTGAGTTACCATCATAAGTCAAAGTAATGTTTAGATTGCCTTTCGTCAGTTGAACAAGACTAGCTCCAAAACTTGCAGAACTTTCTTCGGTCCAACCCTTTGCAATAAGGTCATTTTTGTAATTAGTGACGTCACTTTCACTAACTTCACTGATTAAAACACTCCAGCCTTTTGGCTCGGTATTTACTTTCGTTGACATCGTGACTTTCCCGACGCTAAATTTTGGGACATCGCTTGGTAAATCACTCGGCCATTGAGCGGAACTGCCAACGTTTACGGACCCATCATTCGTTTTTATCTCAGTACTTCCTGTTTTGGTATCTACCTTGACGTTTCCTCCTGTCCCGCTTTCTACAACATTTTCAACCAAGGAACCACCGACTTTGTTTATGACAAATGCGGAAATTAAATATCCACTTATTCCCAGTAAAACTAAAACAACGATAATTACTACAACGATAACGAGAGCCTTGTTGTTTTTCTTCGAGCCTTTAGGGGTGTTCGTACCTGAATTATTTTCTGAAACTTTGCTTTGTTCGTCCATAGTGATTTCCTCCTTTTTTATTACTTTACTTTACTATTAATCTTTTTTCAATAGTTCCATAAAAGCATTTGAAGGAATTTCTACTTTGCCCAAATGTTTCATCTTCTTCTTACCTTCTTTTTGCTTATTTAAGAGCTTATTTTTGCGTGTTACATCTCCACCATATAGTTTTGCTGTTACATCTTTTCGAAAAGCAGGAATATCTTCACGAGCAATAATTTTTGATCCAACGGCGGCCTGTAGGGTAATTTTAAAAATTTGTTTGGGAATTAATTTCTTTAGTTTTTCGATAATATATTTGCCTAATATAGGTGCTTCATTTCTGTGGGTTAGAAGTGACAAGGTATCGACCAAGTTACCGCCAACTAGAATATCAAGTTTTACTAAATCGCTAGCTCGATAGCCCAATAATTCATAATTCATAGAAGCATAACCAGAAGAAACGCTTTTTAGTTGATCATAAAAGTCGATGATTATTTGTGATAACGGTAATTCGGTTTTGATAATAACTCTTTTTTCTTCAAAATAATCAATTGTTTTGAAAACTCCTCGATGATTTTGTATCATTTCCATAATTGAACCAATATATTCACTCGGTGTAACAATCTCGGTATTTGCCCAAGGTTCACGTATCTCTTTAATTTGTGACAAATCTGGCAGTTCACTTGCTCCATGAAGACTAATCACTTCTCTATCATTTTTTACAATTTCATAAGAGACTGAAGGAATCGTGACAATTAAATCTAAATTAAATTCACGTTCAAGTCTTTCCTTAATAATCTCCATATGGAGAAGTCCTAAAAATCCACAGCGAAAGCCAAAACCCAGTGCACTGGAATTTTCAGGTAAAAAATCGAGTGATGAATCAGATAAAGCGAGTTTTCCTAAAGCTTCGCGAAGAAGGGGATAATCATCACCTTCGGTTGTGTATATGCCAGCAAAAACAAACGGTTTCACTTTTTGATATCCATGGAGTGCCTCAACTTTAGTCTCACCAGTCAGGGTAATCGTATCACCAACTCGAGCCTCAGAGACATTCTTTAGGCCAGTCACGATATAACCTATCTCCCCACAGGCAAGACTGCTTTCAGGCTTAAGTTTTGGTTTCATATAACCAATTTCTAAAGCTTCAGCGTTATTCTTGTTCGCAATCATGTGGATTTTTTGATTTGTTGCAAGACTTCCATCTACGACTCTAATATATGTGATAACCCCTCTGTATGGGTCGTAAAAAGAATCAAATATTAAAGCCCGAAGTGGTCTATCTGGGTAACCGACAGGAGCTGGTACTTTTTGAATAACTCTATCTAAAATTGTAGAGACCCCGTCGCCTGTTTTTCCTGAAGCAAAAATAATTTCTTCCGGCTTCACTCCTAGAAGGTCAACTATTTCTTTGGCAACCTTTTCTGGTTCAGCATGAGGTAAGTCAATCTTGTTAACAACCGGGATTATCTCCAAATTATGTTCTAAAGCCAAATAAACATTTGAGAGAGTCTGGGCTTCGATTCCCTGTGAGGCATCTACGACCAGTAAAACTCCTTCTACTGCCGCTAAGCTTCTTGATACTTCATAAGAAAAATCAACATGGCCAGGCGTGTCTATTAGGTTTAAGACGTAGCCTTTATAATCCATCCTCACCGGTTGGAGCTTTATTGTAATCCCTCTTTCTTGTTCAATCTCCATCGTATCAAGCATCTGTTCTTTCATGTCTCTTTTTTCTACGGTTCCAGTTACTTCAAGAAAACGATCGGCTAAAGTTGATTTACCATGATCGATGTGAGCGACGATGCAAAAGTTTCTTATATTATCCATTTAATTACTAGATTTAAACTTAAATTTCTTCAAAATGAAATTTGCCTCTTCGCATTTAAAGAGCCAGGTCAACAAAACATAAAATACGCCACCAAGACAGACGGCACCTATAGTTTGAATAAATAAACCAAAAACTCTATCAGTATTAACAAAATAATCAAAAAAGAACAAAGAATAGTGAACCAAAATGCCCATTAGAATTGAGGCAACGACGAGTCTAAAAGCAGATTCAAATATTTTATGATCGCGATCTAGCGCCCCAATTTTTTCGTGAAGAAAAATAAATAGTAGTACCGCATTTACTATGCCGGCAATAGAGAAGGCCAAAGCAACCCCCGCTATCCCTAACTCTAGAGGAGCGATAAACGGTAAGGTTACAGACAATACTGCATTTACAAGCAAGACAACAATACTTATATATAATGGGGTTTTGGTATCTTGTATGGCATAAAAAGCCTTTAATAAGAGAGGGATTAGACCTTGAGCTACTAAGCCAACGGCAAGAAATAATAAGGCCTTAGTAGTCCAATAAGTATTGTCCCATGAAAAGTTCCCAGTTCCGTATATAAGACGTACAATCTGAGCGCGCAAAACAATGATTATAATAGACGAAGGAACCATAAAATATAGAATACGACGAGCGCTCCACGAGAAGCTTTTCATGAAATTAGACATGTCATTTCTTGTCTTATTTTCCGCCAAGACAGGGAATATAGCAGTAGCAATTGATATACCGAAAATAACAACAGGTGCAGTTTGAATATTGTTAGCAAAGTTTAAAATAGTGATACCGCCAACAAAAAATGAAGCAACAATTGTGTCCACTAATAAATTTATTTGGTTAGCGCCGATTGCTAATGTACGAGGAATCATTAGCTTAACCAACCTTGCTATTTGCCCACCCTTGAAATCAATGAAAGGTCTCCAGCGGAAACCCGCATTAATTACAGACGGAACTTGGACTAAAACGTAAAAAAGAGCACCTATAATGACACCAATTGTCAAAGCATAAATTGGTGGGTTGAAGTAAGGCGTCAGATAAATAACCGATAATATAATAGAGATATTGTAGACAAGAGGCGCGATGGAATATGCTACGAATCTTTTTCGTGAATTTAGGATACCACCGATTATACCAGAGATAGAAAAAAGAATGGGGGAGAGAATCATTATTCTTGTCATATTGACCGTAGTTTGAAAGATATCAAAATTTTCGGGAGAAGGACGATTGAAGAAACCAGGTAAGAGTAAGGGAACTAGTTTAGGGGCTAAGATAAACACCACAACTCCGAAAATGAGGGTACAAACCAAAATAAAATTCATAAAAGAGTAAGCGATTAGATTGGCTTCTTTTTCTTTGCCTTTGGCTATTTTTTCTACAAAAATCGGGATAAAAGCACTTGATAGTGCCCCTAATATCAAAAGGTTGAAAATTAAATCAGGCAAACGAAAAGAGGCGTAAAAAGCATCTGTCATATGGCCAGCACCGAAGTGGCCAGCGATAATTCTTTCTCTATATAAACCGAGAATGTTTGAGAGTAAACCAGTTAATCCAAGGATAAAAGCCGCATTAGCTATAGTTAATTTTTTTTTTGAAACGTAGTACCAAAACTTTTTAACTGTGCCCATTAAACTTTTGTTTTGTCCATTAATTCATTAAATTCTGCTGATTCTATCGTTTCTTTCTCTAAAAGCACGCTTGCTACTTTTTCAAGTTTTTTCTTGTTGCTAAGAATTGTTTTTTCAGCTTTTTTATAAGCTTCATTGATAAAAAGAGAAATTTCAGAATCAATAACCGATGCAATATCTTCTGAGTAGTCTTTATGGTGTTCGGCTAACTCTTTTCCAAGGAAAACGAGATCGTCACGGCGGCCATAAATTTGGTTGCCAAGTTTATCACTCATTCCGTAGCGCGTTACCATGTCTCTAGCCATTTGAGTTGCTTTTTCAAGATCATTTGATGCCCCAGTCGTAATCTCGTTGAAGAAAATCTTCTCGGCGACACGACCACCTAACATCATCGCGATATCATCTTTTAACTCTGATCTGGAAACAAGTTTCTTATCTTCAGTTGGTAATGACCAAGTTACGCCTAAGGCCATTCCTCGAGAAACTATAGAGATTTTATGGATTGGGTCAGTATTTGGTAAAAGATGACCAATCAATGCATGACCAGCTTCGTGGTAGGCAGTAATTTTCTTCTCTCTCTCGTTCATTACGGCGCCTTTTCTTTCTGGACCGAGATAAACTTTTTCAACTGAAGCCTCAAT
>JBAXEY010000047.1:0-5174 GCA_037140175.1 bacterium
GTCCTGGTCTTGGCGGTCGGCTTTACATATTTTAATAAACAATCAACGGTAGAGAAGGTTCCGATAAGCAAAATCGCTGAGGAAATTAAAGCTGGAAATGTTAAGTCAATTTCAGTTAGTGGAAATAAAGTCACAACCACTCTAAAGAATAATAAAAAAGTTAATTCCGAGATTAGCTCAAACCAACAGATAACAACGACTCTCAAAGACCTTGGGGCTGATCCAACTAAGCTTAATCTAGAGATAAAAGAAGGCTCAAACAACGCCTTCTGGATTACGATGCTGGTCAATATTTTACCTTTTGTCCTGATCATCGGCTTTTTCTATTTTATGTTGCGACAAGCACAAGGTAGCGGCAATCAAGCCATGATGTTTGGCAAATCGCAGGCCCGGCTTGCTGATGATAACAAAAAGAAAGTCACTTTTGCCGATGTTGCTGGCGCTACAGAAGCCAAACAGGAGTTAATTGAAATAGTCGAGTTTTTGAAATACCCCCAAAAGTTTATAGCTCTGGGTGCCAAAATCCCTAAGGGTGTATTGCTCTTTGGCCCTCCAGGAACGGGTAAGACCTTGATGGCAAAGGCCGTTTCTGGTGAAGCAGGGGTTCCTTTCTTTTCTATCTCTGGCTCTGAATTCGTAGAAATGTTTGTTGGTGTTGGCGCCTCTAGGGTTCGCGATCTATTCAATAAAGCAAAGAAGAATGCTCCCTGCATAATATTTATTGATGAGATTGACGCCGTCGGCCGACAACGTGGCACTGGTATGGGCGGTTCTCACGATGAGCGAGAACAAACCCTAAACCAAATACTCGTTGAAATGGATGGCTTTGAGACTGATACTAATGTGATCGTGATCGCCGCTACCAACCGCCCTGATGTTTTGGATCCTGCCCTTCTACGACCAGGGAGATTTGACCGTCGCGTTGTATTGGACATGCCAGACATACAGGATCGAACCGCGATATTAAAGATCCATGCCAAAAATAAACCTCTGGCAAAGAATGTAATCCTTGAAACAATCGCCAAACAGACTCCAGGTTTTTCTGGTGCTGATCTGCAAAATATTCTAAATGAAGCCGCCATCCTGGCCGCTCGAGATAACAAAAAAGAGATTTCCATGGACGATATCGAAAAATCTGTTGAAAAGATTTACCTCGGTCCAGAGAGAAAGAGCGCGGTCATGAATGAGAAAGAGAAAAAAATAACAGCCTATCACGAAGCAGGTCATGCACTTGTTGGACATATGCTTCCAAACACTGACCCAATCCATAAGATTAGTATTATTTCTCGGGGAATGGCACTTGGCGTAACCTGGTCATTGCCCTCAGAAGACAAAAAGCTAATTACTAAATCAGAGCTTGCTGACGATATTGCCATGATGCTCGGTGGGCGTGTCGCAGAAAAGGTTTTCTTTAACGAAATCACAACCGGCGCGGCAAATGATATCGAGAAGGCCACCAAAATGGCCCGTGATATGATTACCAGATATGGGATGAGTGATAAGCTCGGCAACCAAATCTACGGTCGCCGTGACGAGTTTGTCTTCCTAGGTAAAGAATTAGGAGAGCACCAAAAGGATTATTCTGAGGTAGTCGCCGCAAAAATTGACGATGAGATCTCCGCTTTTATCAAAGAAGCCTACAAAAAAGCCGAAAAGTTAGTTGTCGCGAATAAGAAAAAACTAGAGAAAGTTGCTTCTGTTTTGTTAGAAAAAGAAACGATCGAATCAGAAGAATTTAATAGATTAATGGATCAAGTCAAAGCCTAATGGGCACCGTCAAAAAATTTTGGTATTATATCTCCACAAAAAAACTCACGATAGGAAACGCCGCGTTTATTCTTGGTGTCACTGGGTTATTATCTAACATCTTGGGCCTATTTAGGGAAAGAATCATTGCCGGTCAGTTTGGTGCAGGCCACATGACTGATGCCTTCTATGCCTCCTTTAGGCTACCTGATGTTATATTCAACCTTTTGTTATTAGGCGCCTTGTCCAGCGCTTTTATCCCGGTTTTTGTCGAAAAGATTACCAAAAATAATAAAGATGAAGCCAACTATCTGGCCAACTCTTTTATGAACTTTATTCTAGTCTGCACAATTATTTTTGGAGTAGTTATCTTTATCTTGGCCCCGAAGCTAGTACCACTCCTACTGCCTGGCTTCTTTAACCGAGCCAATCCAGAAAATTTCGATATTTATCAAACGACTGTCAATATGACTCGGATCATGATTTTGTCCCCTATCCTTTTTTCCATCTCTGGGATATTCGGTGGCATCTTAAACTCCTACAAAAGATTTGTTGCTTATTCTATCGCCCCTCTCGTATATAATATTTCAATTATCCTCTCGGTTGTTTTTTTAACCGATAAATTCACACCACCTATTTATGCAGTTGCTGTTGGTGTTATTGTTGGGGCTCTTTTCCATGTCTTGGTCCAAGTTCCTTCAATAATAAAAACTGGGTATCGATGGAGACCTATCATTGACCTAAAAGATGGCCAGATTGCTCGATTGATTAAATTAATGATCCCTCGAACTTTGGCGCTCGGAACTAGCCAGATAAACCTGCTCGTGGATACAATTGTGGCTTCCTTTTTTGTTGGCGGTATTACGGTCCTGACCTTCGCTAATAATATTCAAACCGCACCAATCGTAATTTTTGGCATTTCTATTGCAACGGCAATTTTCCCGGTTTTGGCTCAGAATAAAACCGAGAATAACATGAAAGATTTTATGAAAAGTTTTTCTTGGAGTGCCAGACGAATTTTATTTTTTATGATCCCCGTGACAGTTGGTATCATTGTCCTGCGGCCACAGATTATTCGTCTTATCTACGGAACTGGAAACTTTTCCTGGGATAACACTTATTGGACGACAAAAGCTCTCTTGTTTTTTGCTTTTGGCCTAGTTGCTCAAGCCTTAATTCCTCTTCTTTTGAAAACTTTCTATGCTATCCAAGATACTAAAACTCCTCTATATATCAGCCTGGTAGTAATGCTTGTTAATATTGGCCTCTCTGTTTCGCTCCCCTTTATCGCTCCTTTGGAGCTAGGAGTTGCAGGGATTGCCCTTGCCTTCTCAATCGCAGGAATTGTAAATGCAGTCCTCCTCTTTATTCTATTACATGAAAAGATTGGCGCACTCGATCGTGATCATAAAATATTTGAGTCAACCGTTCGTTTAATCATGGCCGCTATCCTAATGGGTATTGCGGTTCATTATTCGTTATATATATTTGACGCTTTTGTTGATACATCCCGAGTCCTTGGTCTCTTGCTCCAGACGCTTGGTGCAACCATGATAGGTGCTGTCTTTTACTTTTTGGTAACCCACCTTCTAAAATGTGAAGAGACTCAGTTTCTTTATAAAAAATTCAAAACAAAATCGGCCAACTAAATGGACCAAATCCGCAACTTTTGCATAATTGCTCACATCGATCACGGTAAGTCTACATTGGCTGACCGTTTTTTAGAAGTAACGGGGACTATCAATAAAAGGGATATGCACGACCAGATTCTCGACACGATGGACCTCGAGCAAGAGCGCGGTATTACGATCAAGCTGCAACCAGTACGGATGGATTACAAAGGCCATATTCTAAACCTGATAGACACTCCTGGTCATGTTGATTTCTCTTATGAGGTGTCCCGAAGCCTAGCTGCCGTCGAGGGTGCGATACTAGTCGTTGACGCCTCTCAGGGAATCGAAGCCCAGACATTGTCAAATGTCTATTCGGCAATCGAGCACGATCTTGAAATAATACCTGTCGTAAATAAAATTGATTTGCCTCATGCAGAACCAGACAAGGTGGCAAAAGAAATTATCGATCTACTGGGCTGCGACAAAGAAGATATTATCTTTGCTTCTGCCAAGACCGGCCAAGGCATCAAAGAGATTTTGGATCGAGTCGTAGAAAAAGTTCCTGCACCCAAAGGTCTATCCGACCAGCCTCTAAGAGCTCTTATATTTGACTCCTTTTACGATCCATACAAGGGTGTGGTCGTCTATACGAGGATAGTTGACGGAACGCTGACGAAGAATCAGAAGCTCTATATGCTCGCCACAAAAACCGATTCAGAAACATTAGAAATTGGTTATATGAAACCTAAATTACAGCCAGAAAAAGAGCTTCTTTGTGGTGAAATTGGCTATATCGTCACTGGCCTAAAAGGTGTTTCCGAAGCTCAAGTCGGAGATACGTTAACTTTGATCGGAACAAAAGATGTTCAGGCCTTACCCGGGTATAAAAAGGTTAAACCATTTGTTTTTGCTGGTATTTATACAACCGATGGCGATGACTACCCGCTCCTACGTGATGCCCTCGGTAAACTATCTTTATCAGATTCATCGCTAGAGTTTATACCCGAAAACTCTAGCGCTCTAGGATTTGGTTTTCGTTGTGGATTTTTGGGCTTACTGCATATGGAGATAATTTTAGAGAGATTGGAGCGTGAATTTAGCTTAGACTTAATCGCCACCATCCCTTCTGTCTCCTATGAAGTCGTAAAATCAAACAAAGAAGTGATAAGTTTACATTCAGCAAGCGAAATGCCAGACCTGTCACAAATATCAGAGATCAGAGAACCTTGGGTTAATGTCGAGATAGTGACCCCGAGTGAATATATTGGCCCGATATTAGAATTAAACCAAAATAGACGAGGAATATTCAAAACTATAGATTATTTCGAAGAAAAAAGAGTAATTATAAAAGCCGAGATGCCATTGGCTCAAATTATTACTGACTTTTACGATTATCTGAAAAGTATTTCGAGCGGCTATGCCTCTATGAACTACGATTTTATCGGTTATCGCGCCAGCGATTTAGTCAAGCTCGATATCCTCGTAGCTGGAGATATCATTGATACATTGTCATTGCTCGCTCATCGTAGTGAATCACTGCGGGTTGGATCAAGCATCTTAAAGAAACTAAAGGAGTTAATCCCCAGACAGATGTTTAAAATCTCTTTACAGGCCTCTATAGGAGCCAAGGTTATCGCTCGCGAAGATATCCCAGCCTTTCGTAAAGATGTCATTGCAAAGCTGTATGGCGGCGACGTGACTAGGAAGAATAAACTTTTGAATAAACAAAAAGAAGGCAAAAAGAAGATGAAAAAACTTGGAAAGGTTGAAATCCCGTCAAATGCATTTATGCAACTTCTAAAAAAAGACTAAAAT
>JBAXEY010000048.1:0-5055 GCA_037140175.1 bacterium
ATATAATTACTACAAGTAATAAAAATATCACATACAAAGGAGGCAAATGTTGCCATTTTTTGAAGAATTTTATGGATCAGTAACTACTAATGAAAAGGGACAGGTCGTCATTCCGGCAGATGCAAGGAAGGCGCTAAATATAAAACCTGGTGATAAGCTACTTGTAATGAGTGGTCCAGATAAAAAGGGTCTAGTGTTTGTAAAACCAGAGACAATTATTGAAATTGCCAACAAATTTGAAAGCGGCAAAAAGAAACTTAAGAGAATGATCGATAAGGATGCAAAGTAATGGAAGAAAAGCTCGACATTGCAGTTAAAATGACCGCCATAAAAAAAATATACAAAACCGGGGATGAAGACACTGTCGCTTTGGGCGGGATTGATTTTGTGGTACAAAAAGGTGAATTTGTGGCAATTATGGGCCCCTCTGGTTCGGGTAAATCAACACTCATGCATATTATTGGATTGTTAGATAAGCCAACGTCCGGTAGCTATCTTTTAGACGGACAAGATGTTAGCAAGATTAGTAAAAACGATCAAGCTAACTACAGGAACCAAGAAATTGGGTTTGTTTTTCAACAGTTCAATCTTTTATCTAGGGCAACAGTCCTGGAAAATGTCTTGCTCCCCATCATTTATGGTAAAAAGGATGGATCCACAGCTAGAGCGAAGAAACTAATAAAGGACGTGGATCTAGAAAAGAGGATTAATCATAAAAGTAACCAGCTATCTGGTGGTCAGATTCAAAGAGTCGCCATCGCAAGAGCATTGATGATGAGCCCAACAATTATTCTAGCTGACGAACCAACCGGGAACCTTGATACCAAAAACTCTCTAGACGTAATGAGGATTCTAGAGAAAGTAAACAAAGATGGTGCAACGGTGGTATTGATCACACATGAAGAGGAAATTGCAGCGCATGCAGGCAGGATTATTAGATTGAGAGACGGTCTTATAGTAAGTGACGAAAAGGTGGCAAAATGAAATATTGGCTAATATTTAAACAATCAATAAAAGGAGTTACCTCGAATAAGGTACGAAGTTTTTTGACAATTCTTGGGATAGTGATCGGGATTGGATCAGTTATAGCTTTAGTTTCCTTAGTTTCAGGGGTAAAGGTAAGCATCAGTGACCAAATCAATAAGCTTGGCTCAACCAATCTAATTATCTCTTCCGGCAAAAGCAGGTTCACCCAGCCGCAGACAGCTCAAAGCGGAAATAAACAAGGGCCAATGGGTGGCCAGAATCCTCAGGGAGAATTCTCTGGTGGTCTGCAGGCGGCGACTTTAACAACAGCTGATTTTAATGATCTATCAAACAAGGCAAAACAACCTAATATAAAGTTAGTTTCAGGATCAATCTCTGGGACGTCTCTCATTAATACAAAAGATGGCGAGCAGTCATTTCAGGTGGCGGGTTCCCCGACAACTACCTTTGATATTCAGAGTCTTAAGGTAGCCACAGGGAGATTATATAACAACCAAGACTTGTCTAATAATGCACGAGTAGCAGTCCTTGGGAGTCAGGCCGCTGCCGATGCCTTTGGTACGGATGATCCTATAGGGAAAACAGTCAAAATCGGCACTCAAGACTATCAAATCATTGGAGTATTATCCGAAAAAACCGGGAGTAGTCTCTCAGACCCCAATAGCTATGTTTATGTTCCCTATACCTCCTTGTCAAAAGACACTGGAGTCGATAAATTTACTCGGATTACAGTTCAGGTAACCTCCGAGGGTCTTGTAAATTCGACAAAAACGGAAGTTGAAAATCTTTTGTTGAAAAATCACGGTCTAACTGATATCAAAAAGGCTGACTTCTCAGTTATGTCATCTCAGGATCTTTTAGCCTCAGTCTCGACAATCACAGGGATGATGTCAGCCTTGCTAGGAGGTATCGCTGGGATATCCTTAGTCGTTGGTGGTATCGGCATTATGAATATTATGTTGGTGTCAGTAACGGAAAGGACCAGAGAGATCGGCCTTAGAAAGGCGGTTGGTGCCAAAACTAGAGACATTTTAGCTCAATTTCTAGCTGAAGCAGTGATACTTACAATCATTGGTGGGGCTCTCGGAATTGTTCTTGGCTTTGTCGTTGGACAGTTAATTTCTAAACTAGTAGACGTCACCCCGGTTATTACCTTATCGTCTATTGTATTAGCCGTCAGTGTTTCCGCTATTGTGGGCATCGTCTTTGGGATTTATCCAGCAATTAAGGCATCGATGATGAGCCCGATTGATGCTCTAAGGTACGAATAATATTATTAATTACGTTAAAGGATAAGAAGAAAATGTTAAATATTGAATCAACGATTAAGCTGAATAATGGCCAACAAATGCCGCTTCTAGGTCTAGGCACCTGGCAGTCAAAGGATGGCGAGGTTGCCTATCATGCGGTCCAATCTGCACTCCATGCTGGTTACCGACACATCGATACCGCCAAATTCTATTTCAATGAAGTTTCTGTTGGTAAGGCCATCAGAGAAAGTGGAATTTCCAGAGAGGATATTTGGCTAACGACTAAACTATTCCCGACTGATGCCTGGAATGCTCAAAAAGCCTTTGATACAAGTTTTGGTAAACTCGGACTAGATTATATTGACTTGTATCTAATCCATTGGCCAATGCCTGGTTTGACAAAGAGGAATTGGCTAAAAATGGAAAAAATATTTGCTGGTGGCAGGGTCAAAGCGATTGGCGTCAGTAATTATTCAATCAAACACCTAGAGGATACCTTGAGTGTAGCTAAAGTTAAGCCAACCGTAAATCAAATCAAGCTTTCGCCA
Organism: bacterium; assembly: GCA_037140175.1. Taxonomy (GTDB): domain Bacteria; phylum Patescibacteriota; class CPR2; order UBA1875; family CAIMLA01; genus CAIMLA01. The sequence goes on from JBAXEY010000048.1 coordinate 2,786, forward strand.
TATAATTATGACTCAAAGATGCATCGATATTGTCAGGAAAACGATATCGCTTTAGAAGCATATAGTCCTTTGACAAGAGGGAAAAACCTAGAAGATGATAGGTTGATAGAGACTGCCAAAAAATATAACAAATCCACAGCTCAAATCCTATTGCGTTGGGCACTGCAAAAGGACATCATCGTCATTCCCAAATCTACCCACGAAGAACGCATCAAAGAAAATGCCAATTTGTATGATTTTGAAATCACACAAAAAGATATGTCTCAGTTAGATTCTTTTTCAGATAAGTAAAAAATTAATAGCTATAAAAAACCTTCCAAATCATTACTACTTTGGGCTAGCCGTTGGTATAAAAGTGTTGACTTAAAAATACAAGATCTATACAATATACATGTATAAACTAGGAGAGTTAAATGGCAACAAAAACACTTAATATAGCCTTAGATGAAACCCTTATCAGGGAAATTGATCAGGCTGTAAAAAAAGACTTAGGAAGTCGGAGCGAGTACTTCCGGCGCTTAGCCTTGCGTGACCTTGAGCGACGGCGCGAATGGATAGAGCTTTTCGATAGTGCTAATAATAAAGGTCGTGAGATGGGCATTACGAGCGAAGATCAAGTATATAAGATTATCAATGAGTATAAAAGTGGGACACGAAAAAAATCTTAAGGCCGTACTTGATACTAATGTTTTTGTCTCAGCTCTCGTTTTTGGCGGAAAACCACAAGTGGTAATCCAGTGGCTAGTGGAAAATGGCTCTATTTATATATCTCAAGATATCTTAACCGAAACGCGACGAATAGTTCATGCTAAATTTCCTAATTTCATTATAGATCTTGCCCGATTAGAAAAACTTCTTGAACGTGACGCTCTTTGGGTCGTTTTGGGCAGTACCAAAGTAAATATTTGTCAAGATCCAGATGATAATATGATCATTGAAACCGCCCTCTTAGGTCATTGCAGCTATATAGTCAGTGGGGATAATGATCTTTTAGTGTTAAAAAATTACCAAAATATACAAATAGAAACTCCATCACATTTCCTCAGTATTGTTGATGGACGGTAAAAAATTATGCCAAATATGTATTAGAAAAAGGAACTGATTTCGAGAAAACCCAACTTATCAGAAACCTAAACGTCAAACTGACAATTCATGATCGAAAAATAGTTGAAATCCAGAAATCTCCTAGGTCTAAAAGACTCAAGAGATTCTTTATTAATTTAGGTTGCCAGCCGGAGTGTCATAGACATCTCGGACATCTTTGTTGCCCAACCTGGCTCTAGACTAAGGGCATCTTTATAAAATTAGTCTGAAGCCAAAATGGCTACGGATATTGAGTTATTTCAAAAAGTTTTTTCCAGATAAGGCCTATACAATGATTGGAAGGGCACTATTTTCATCTAAATAAAAATAATCTTAAGCGACCGTTTAGCCATAAAGTTCACTATGCGAGCCAATCAAGGCAAATATTATTAATGTTTCATCTTGAATAATGTAAAGGGCTCGGATATCTCCATTTACACTCATACTCCAATAGCCAGCGTACCTACCTTTTAGAGGGTGAGCTCTTAGTCTAGGGTCAATTGGGTCTATTAAGAAAAGTTGCAGTCGCTCGTCAAATTGATCTCGAAACTTTTTTGGTAATTTCTGATATTGCTTTTTGAATTTTGGCAGATATTGAATAGTCATATCAAAAAGATTATTTTTTGAGATCTGCTAAAAAGTCTCTGGCATTATCGAATTTTTTACTGATTTTATCGCTTTTCAGTTCAGACTCGACTTCTGCAATGAGTTTTTCTAGCTTTGGTGTCATCGGCTCTGGTGCATAAAGTTCTATGCGTCTAGTAGCCACAACTTGTCTTAGGTACGCATTCACTAGGGCACTTAAAGACAACCCAGCACTTTTTGCAACAGACTGGGCAGATTCCTTGACCTCTTTCTCTACTTTAACACTTATCACAGTATTCATACTAAGAAGTATATACATCGTAGTAAACTTAGTCAAGAATCTAATCGCATATTTGTTAAAAATGACTTAATAACATATAAGCAAAAACAGAGGCATTAACCTCTGTTCGTACACTCTGGCTCCCGGGGTCGGATTCGAACCGACGACCAATTGGTTAACAGCCAACTGCTCTACCGCTGAGCTACCCGGGAATATTGTATTTCGAACCTGCAAATTATAGCAAAAAATGGCTTTCTGGTCAATTTTATGTTATGGGCGAGTACCTAGGTAACACTTTATTAGTGTTAAATAATCTATCTGT
>JBAXEY010000049.1:0-4877 GCA_037140175.1 bacterium
CAATATTCTTTTACCCATTATGTCACCTCTTTCTGTTAATTATCATATTACAACTTATTCTAATTTTTTAGAACCACTTTTTTCTTTCATGCCAGTCAAAGGTATCAATATGTTGAAGGTCGTACCTTCATTTTCCTTTGAAGTAAAGTCGATTTGACCACCTGAGGCATCAAGTATTGACTTTATAATATATAAGCCTAGCCCTGTGCCTTCCGTGTCAAGTGCTCGAATATTGTCTGCCCTGAAAAGTTTGCTAAAGACTTTGTCCTGCTGATCGTTCGGAATCCCATACCCCGTATCTGCTACTGTTATCCTGACATTTGGATCTTCAAGCTTTATCTCAATGGTAATTTTGCCATTTTCTGGAGTGTATTTAACCGCATTTGATATTAAATTTTGGAAGAATATTCTCAGAAGCCTCGGGTCGACACTTATCTTTGATGTAATATCATAGTCTTCTACAATCTTAAGCTTCTTGTCCAGGATTACTTGTTTCATCTCAACGATCTCTTCTTGAGCGATTTGTTTTAAGTCGGTTGGCTCAGGGTTAATCTCGAAAGTTCCCAACTCAAGCCTTGAAGTATTTAGCAATGAGTTTACAAGATCAACCATTCTCTTATTACCCCTAGCTATCTCCCCCAAATAATCTTCCTGTTCTTTGTTGATTGGACCGGCGTCTCCCTTAATCAACATCTCTGTGTACCAATTTATAGCTGATAGCGGAGTGCGGAGCTGGTGAGAAGCCAACGAGACAAATTCTGTCTTTGCCCGATCAATAGACTTTGCCTTAGTGATATCCCTTTCAATTGCAACGAAAAATATTACATTATCAAATTCATCTAATATCGGCGTAATAGAGGCTGCTACCTCATACTCGTCACCATCCTTGCGCTTGTTTTTGAATTCTCCTTCAAATGGCCTTTTCTCAATCTTAATCTTTTGCCATAATTTTTGGTAGAATTCCTGATCCATCAGACCGCCCCAAAGTTCCTTTGTACCTGCCTTTTTGTTAATCACTTCGGCAACATCAAACCCCGTAATTTTATTCACGCCTTTATTTGCATAAAGAATGATACCGTCAGGATTGGTTATAATAATGTGGTCAGAAGCATTTTCGACGGCTAGCTGAAATTTTTTGAGATCCTTGGCTAGAGAAATTGTTTTGTCTCTCTCCTGCTCAACGTCCTGCAAGACATTTGTCATAGCTACCTTTGACTGCTCTAGAAGTTGGTTTTTACCTTCTGTTTCTAATACTTCTCTTTCTAGTTCCTGAGTTTTTTCTTCAACTTTTTTCTCTAAGGCATTGTTTAGGACTTCTACCTCATCGATCATTTGATTAAGAGCGACACCCAATTCTCCAAGCTCATCTCGAGAGGTTATCGTTATTCGGTCTTTTAGCGTCCCTCTTCTATAACTATTTATTGCTACAAGTATAGACTTCAATGGGTTTACTATTACTCTATTCATAAATAGATTTAACATGAGTATAGCCAGCACAACAGCGAGAAAAGCCGCTATGTATATTTCGATTAAATAGTAGTTTTGTGATTTTAAAACTAACTTATTAACATTTCTATCAAACGAAACGGTTATTACTGAGAGTGGATTGCCGTTCTCTGAAGATAACAATCTATAACCATAAGCCTTATCATTATTCGCATAAATATAATAATTTTTGTCCTTTTTAATTGAATCGATCAAACCGGGATTCTCTTTATTAAATTTTTCGTATTCGTTTATCTTGATATTTAAACCAGTTCTTTTTGATAAAGATTCTATTTTTTTGTCATTAAAAAGGACTCCATTTAGCATATATCCCACCGACGGACCGGTTTTATCACTTTTGATAACATTACCAATAGTTGCCAACATGGCCTCTGATTTGTAGGGGAAAAATGTATCCATAGTTGAGGTTATGCTAGGTTTGCTCTCTTTGAAATCCTGAGCAATCCTTTTCACTTGATCCTTTAGTTCTGGACTGATGTCGGTGTCTGTTTCTTCGCCTTTTTTATTAAAGGCCCTTAGATGGACTATATCTCCTTGTGTATTTAGGATAGCGACGTAATCTAGCTTTAAATTAGTTAAAATTGATTCCATGCCACTAGTACTAATAAATGATGGGTTTTGTCCTAATACATAATTGTATGTTTCGTCCCAATGCCCCCAATCAAAAAGTTGTCCCTGAAGTTTTTCTTTATCAGTATCAATTGCGTTATCTAAAACATACATTCTAGTGTCGAGCTCCTGCTTTTCTGCTTTATTAAAAACAGGCTTGATTACTACCTGAGATATAACAAAAATAGCCAAGGCAAATAAAGCAAAAACGACTGCCAAGACTATAACTAGCTGAAAGTAAAATTTTTTCTTTATACTTTTATTTATGTTGAGTTTGGGGGCCATCTTTAAGTGTTTTCCTGGTCACTGTTTTTGGAAATGTTATCAGTCATATTTGTATCTGATTGGATAACTTCATCTCCTTGAGAAATTGCGTCGGTTGGATTGTTAGCATCAATCTGATCCGAATCGTTTCCTGAATCCATTTCATTTAAATTATTGTTGGACCCCTCGATAGTAGGCTCTTCCACTGTACTCTTTTGAGTCTCCTCTTCATTCCCTTGTGTGATTGCTTCAGCCTGCCTGCTAGTTTCCGGGTAATATGAATTAAGCCTCTGAGTTGAATCTTCTGGCATAGTAGGTGTTTGTATAGAAGGTATCTCCGATGAAGTCTCTATATTATCAATGCCTTCGCCTTGACCAGTTAACTTAGACTTTAGCTCAACCATCTTTAGCTCTCTTCCCACCATCAACGTATTAACTTTTTCTAGGTTTGTGGCATAATCCTTAAGTTTTTGTTCATAACTGATTCTTTCTGCAAGGTCTTTGACCGACAAGAGTAAAAAGCTTTCTTCACCAATTTTTATCAAACGACCCCCAATTTCGGCTGTAGTCCTTGCGTTCTCGTCCAAAATAATTGTTCCTTGTATATTCGCCGTTCCCTCTATGGCCAAATTCCTCATAAACTCCTTCAATGTAAGTCGGTCGGTTCCATTAAAAATCCTAGTAGGATCAAGCGTCTCCGAAACGCCTCGCTCAAACCTAAACAAAGTAGCTGCCGCTTTGTTGATCTCGATTATCTTCTCCATATAAAGATTTTTATCCATCTGAATTAAAAACATTGGTATCGCGTTTTCTGCAAAAAGCGTTTGGTATTTAACTTCCCCTTCAAACTGCTTCTTTCTGGATGCTTCCAGCCGGGTCAGAATAAATATGGCTACTACCATAGCAATAAAGACGACAACGTATATTGATATCAAAAAGAAATATTTAGTGTTTTGCGCAGTCTGGTTAACCCGTCTGTCAAAGGCTGACGTAAAAACACCAACTGTCTGATCGTCAAAATCCTTTATCAGATAATGTCCGTATGCCTTATTGGCCTCATATTGAAAGTACATATCATTAGTTTTGAGCTGTTTTACTACTTCTGGACTCTTGGCCTCCAATGATTTGATGTCACTGACACTCAGAGAGAGACTATTTCTTTCAGAGAGTCCTTTAACTCTATCTTCGCTAAAAAACTCGCCCATCAACATGTATCCAGCGGGTGGGCCGCTTGAGTCACTCTTTAGAACATAAGAAACGGTAGTCAAAACAGGAACATTATTTAAATCATAGAAGAATTCGCTTGTATCGGTTTCTGCTTTGTTGTTGTCTTCAAAATATTTTGCAGATTCCTTAATTTTTGTGATTAATGCTTCATCTACGTTTTCTCTGACTTCTTTTCCTTCTTTATCATGCGCTTGTATAAATACTATGTTGAAGCTTTTGTCCAGGATGGCGAAGTAGTCTATTTTCAGATTTGCCAACATCTCGGGATTAACGTTCACGTCGATATATTCTTGGTTTTTATCACTAACAAAGTTATATGAGTCGTCCCAAACTGTCCAATCTAAGTTTTGTCCTTTGAGCGATTCCTTTTCCGATTTGATTGCGTTCTGAAGAACTGTCATTTTTGTCTCGTAATCTTGTTTTTCAACAGTACTGAAGCCACTCATCATGACTCGGTCCGCCAACAAAAAAATAGCAACTGCGAATAAAATAAAAACCGAAGCTATTATAATAATTTGTTTTATGTGATTTTTAAAACGCATTTCCCTCCAAACCCTCATTTATATTATCTAACATTCACAAATAATTACAAATACATTCTTAATATTTTACCTTAATAATGACAATTGACAGGATAAATGTTATTGCGACTATATTAGCTATTATTATCGGTAGATCGTCTAGGCTTAGGCCATACACAATCCACAACAGAAGTCCAGCCATCAATGTGACTAGATAGATCATCGAAAAATCATTTGCTGATTTTGTTGTGTAGGTTTTGATTATTTGAGGTATCAAACAACCTGTGGTCAAGGTTCCTGCCAAAATGCCGACGTAAGTAATCATTCTTCTCCAAAATATTATTTATTGCTCGATCAAGTTTTCCAACTTTATGATAACATATATTCTCGTAATCCTGGAACATCCATTGATAAGCTTACCAAACAAAAAAGGTCGACTCGGAAGTCGACCTTTTCTATTATCTGTTATTTTGTATTTTTTTGAGCTTTGCGAAGCCTGTTACGTCCCCTACCGTACATGTAACCCGCAGTGCCAATACCGATTGTAGCTAAGGTACCAGCAATGACATCAAATGGTCCTGTCACTGGCAATGAAGTTGCCGGCGAAACAATCGTTTTTGGTGGAGTTACAATAGGCGGAACGATTAACGGACAATATTTGCTTGCTGTACTTAAGCATTCTGCCTGTGTTGCATAACATGGCTTGCCTGTTGAAATCGTACACTTATCAATGTCAAGGTATGCATCTGT
>JBAXEY010000050.1:0-4703 GCA_037140175.1 bacterium
TTAAAATATTATGGTATATGTCTGGAAGAAAACTCTCAAAAATATTTGATGGACCCACCCAAAAGAGACGGCCTCGCTAGACGAAAAAAAACTTTGGCAAAGCGAAAAAGGAGACGTATATATAATAATTAAATGGACAATCACCCCGTGCATTTGATAACTCAAAAAGGCCGCAGAAGATATATTGTACGACATTACTCCAACAGCCAGGGCAGAGGGAACACCAACAATACAAAAGGATATACATTAAAACATCTAGGTAAGAACACTCAGCCCCCACTCTATTTAGTAGGGCTCTTGACCCTAGTGATAAATACGAAAGTAATTGTTATGTATTATATTTTAAAACTTAACTACTTCACCTGGCTTGATCTCTTTGCCAGGATCAGACTTTTTAATAGTAAATTTTTCGTGGGGGTGAATCGCCGATAGATTCCTGAATTCTTCAGGAGTAATCTCTTTGCTTGTGACTTCCCTATCGTAGGATTTGACTGTAGATATAGTGTTCGGTGTAATTATTTTTTCTGGCTCGACGTGCTGAGCTTTGGTTTTACTGTTGGGACTTGATATGCTCCTTAATATATTCTTTAAAGATTCTTTATTAATATTATCAGTAGCTTGTTTCGCAGCTGGTACTGGCTTTACTTTGTTGTCTGACTGAGCACTACTGGCTATTTTTTCTACGGGATTTGACTTATCTAAAGCTGGGGGTTGGCTAGCAACAATTGGTGCTACAGATTTTTCGGTTTTTTCGGGGGTTTGTTCCCTTAAAGCTTCGACTAAAGCCTTTTTGAGATCATTGTTTGGTGTAAACTTCTTTATGGCGGGTTTCCCAGTGTCTTTAGGAGCGTCTTCCCTTACTTGCACTTCGTCTTTACTGTTGTTTTTAATTGGGTTGTCTTTTTCGTTAGCATTAACTCCAGCAATAACAGAATCGACGTTGTACCAATTTCGTATATCCGTCTCGATTGTTTCTTTTGATGAAGCATATTTTTCTCTCGAAATTGCCTTTATGACCGAGGATAAGTCATTTGATATAGATGGTGACTCTAGGGTCATTGCGCTGAAGGGTATGGAGGTAATGCCATCTATAAGCATATTTAAATAAATATGTCTTGTATCAAGGTTAATCAGATCATTTTGCATGAACACTGGAGTAAACTCTTTCTCTAGATAGGCTCCGTCGGTCGCTCCAACGCGAAATGATATAAGTGTACCAACGTTGCCAAAAACGGCGTCACGGACGGTCTCATCCATCTGAGCGATGTATTGGTTGGCAACAGTTAGGGATAATTTATATTTCCTTGCCTCTGATAAAATAACGGCAAATGATTCAGTAGCAAAAGTTTGAAACTCATCTACATAAAGATAAAAATCTTTTCTCTCATTCTCGGGGATATAGGCCCTACTCATAGCTGCTAATTGTAGCTTGGTTATTAGCATTGAGCCTAACAACTCCGAGTTGGCTTCCCCTATTTTCCCAGTAGATAAATCAACTAGTAGTATTTTTTGTTCGTTCATGACTTTGGCAAAATCTATTTTACTGTGAGGTTGTCCAACAATATTTCTAATTATGGGCGAGGCCGTAAATTGCCCAACCTTATTTAATATTGGAGCAATTGTCTCTGTTTCCATCTTATCATTATAGGAAGCAAACTCTTTTAGCCAAAACATTTGGACGACTGGATCACTTACTTGACCAACAATTTTTTTCCGATAATTTTTATCGGTTAACATTCTAACTATCCCAAGCATAGTTGAGCCTTCAACCTCAACTAAAGCTGAAACAGTGTGTTTTAGAACATATTCTAGCCGTGGTCCCCAAGAATAACCAAAAAGCTTTTTTAAAACCGAGACAAAACCATTAACCACTTCCTCTCGGAATTCAGGGTCTGCTTCTAGTGGATTAAAGGCGATCGGAAAATCTCGATCGGCTGGATTAAAATAGATAACATCATCAAGTCTTTCTTTTGGTATAAACTTTAGAACTCGGTCGATTAACTCTCCATGAGGATCTACAATACCAACGCCTTCTCCCCTCTTTATGTCATTTATAGCTAAACTCTCTATTAATCTTGATTTTCCTGTACCGCTTTTGCCTATTATGTACATGTGGCGGGCGCGATCATCTCGTTTAATGCCAAAAGGCTTGAAGCTTCCTCGATGTGTTGTCGTTGCTAAAACTGTAATATCGGGGTCGATGTGATCTAGATCATTTATATATGGCAAATGAGCGGGAGGTTCTCCTTTTTTTGACGAAGTCCATACTATATTTGGAGTTTCTACCGATACATGAGGTAAGTGGAATAGGCTGGCCAATTCCTCAATATTTAATACGTAACTACTATTATCCATTAGTCTGGCTCTGTATGCATTTAAGAAATCGATTCCGGTAAAAATTTTATCTCCCTGAAAGCCGTTAAGGTTGGTACTGTTAAATTGCTTGAACGCACCAACAACGGCTTGGATTCTTTCTTTCGCCTTAGATGTAGTGTCAGCTAGATAGACAACTCGAAGCTTGACAATGAAGCCGAGTTTGTTAGCCTTTTCTTCTATAGCCGTAAGCTCTGTTTCCTCTGAGTGAGACAATTTTGGCCTGTCATCCTTTTTGTCTTTTTTGTCATCTTTTCCTGAGCCCATGTTAAGAAAATGCGTTACTAACTCAGTAAAAACTCCTGCCGCTAAGCTTTTTAATTCTTTTAGGATAACTGAGAATCCACCCGAGGATGATGTCCCAGTAGACTTTTTCATTTGTATATAGCTCAGTCCTCGATTCCGCCAATTATCGTCAACAGGCTGAGCTAAGATTTGAATCCAGATTTTTTCACTTCCACCATCCAGCTTTGAAAGCATCCCAGTTATGCCTGCTAAAGGATCAACGTCGAAGTTTTGAAAGGTTTTTATCGGATAAATTTCATTTTTTACCAATGTCAATTCTGTTCCAGCTAAATGTTCATCAATATTATCTTCGTCGATGTCAAGGATGGCTGCATAGTCATCCACAACTGCAATTTCGGCTGTAGGGTATTGCGCATAGACTTGACCTTCGACAAAATCACGCAGATGTTTTGGCACCCAAACAAAAAATTCAATAGCATTTGTTGTCGCCACTATCTCAAAGCTTAGATGTTCCTGGACAACATCGCCCTTTTGTCGATCTTTCTTTGGTTGAAGAATACCGTGTAATGAGGCAAACATCATCTCGGCGGCAACTGGGCCCTTATCGTTATTCTTTGGTATCTTGATTGAAAGTATGTCATGCTCTACCTTTTCAACATAGCGAGCCTTCTTGATATTTAAATATGTAAAATATAAAATAACCGGAATTATTAGCCACCAAGACCAAATAATAACTGTCCAGGCACCTCGCAAGATTGCCAATAATATTTCTTGGATAATTTCCATCTTCCCTCGCTATTTTTTCTTTATAGTATAAGTTGCTCGAGCAACTCTAGTAAACCGTGTTTTTTGTAGATTTAATAGGATAGTAGTTTCTTTTACTATCCGTTTCTTTAGGACTTCATGGATAATTTGATCTTTATGTAAAGGCTTTTCGGCTTTTATTAATATTTCCTCGATAACGTCTTCGACTACCCCATCTTGATATCCCCACTCACGTAACGCATATATGCCGCGACCGATTAAAACAAAGCGCTTGTCTCTTATAAGCTCATTATGAACGGCTTGTTTAGTGACTTTCTTTTGATTCTTTTCCAACGACTCAATATGTTTTGCTATATCACTAAAGTGCAAAGGTTTCTCGTGCTTACGTAGAATGTAATATGTTTTGTCTCTGATACTCTTTGGATTAATTTGTCGCCAGTTTGAAAGACCAAGATGGCCTTCGTCTGTTCGGATAATATTTTTTGCTAATGATATTGAAGCAACGAGCTCCTGATCATTAAGATTGCTAAACTCAGTTGCTTGTTTTAGTTTCTTCAAGAAATCCTTTTCCTCAACAGGCTTGTTTTCTTTAAATAAAACATTAGTTCCAAGAACAACCAACTTCTCAATCTCTTTTATATCTAGATTTGCAGATACCCCACTTTTTAAAATCGCGGTCTCATTAATCAGAATTAAATTTGGGCTCAGAATAATAAAAAAAGTTAGCTGGTTTTTTAGCCTAGGACTTACCTCATCCTCGCCTAATATAAGACTTGTCAGATCTTCGCTTGTGACTGTGCCGCCAACTTTATTAAGTTGCTCTTTTATAATATTTATAGACTTTAGAGTTCTTTTTTCAATCTTTGCATAATCACTTATTTTTTTTAAGGCCGATTTTTCAATTTGTCGGATTCGTTCACGGGTTACCTTTAAACCACGTCCAATTTCCTCCAAGGTTTTTGGCTTATCCCCGTTTAGTCCGTATCTAGCCACGAGAACCTCTCGGTCTCTCGCTTTTTTTACCTTAGGACAAGCCAAAAGATGGGAGAGCTCTTCTTCAATATCAAAAGCACGAAGCTTCTTGGCTTCTTCAACCTCTAATATTCGATCAAAAATTGATACTTCGTCTGGCATTTAACCTCTGAGTAAACAAAAATTCCTTTTTAATTATATAACAAGTTAAAATTGATGTCAATACATTCGTGGTGGATTCTACTCCGAAGTGCAATTTCTCATTAGGACTTCATATGGTGTTAGGTAATTCAATCTTTTTCTAGGTCTATTATTAATCAACTTAACCACTTTTTCTACTTCTTTCT
>JBAXEY010000051.1:0-4443 GCA_037140175.1 bacterium
ATGTCTAGAGATGTATATACAAAAAAAGAAAAGATTAAAAATAGTAAGAAGTTGAGATATCTCCAGTATCCACATTTGGTCCAGATATCGCCGAAAGATTAATTATTTGAGGACCACCATTATCTGTAATCCCGATGGCCAAAATCCTTGCTTTATTATTGCTCTTTAAGGCGTTGGCTACATCGACAGCTCTGCTCACTGGAGTACCGGGACCATTTGCTGTATTAGCCCCGCCGTCTGAAGCAAAAATAACTAAATTTGGACGTTCTGTTGTAACAGGGAATGTTGACCGACCTTTTTCTAGCCCATCCTCCCAATTAGTACTCCCTCTTGCTTCTACTCTTTTGATAGCTGCCTTAACTGCATCTTCGTTTGTTGTAAATGGCTGCAATACACGACCCATAACATCAAAATCAGTCACAGAAAATTGTGTATTTTTTCCGCTTAGGGCATCAACAAAGGATATAAAGGCATTTTGGTAGATATTCATGTTATCACCAATACTACCTGAGCTATCAATTACCAGTGCCACATTACAAGGTTGGGATAGCGGTGGATTTGCGACAGTCGTATACGCCAAAGCTTCGTTCTGGGACAACAACCCAGCTACGATAAAACACCCTATTGTTATTATTCTTACCAAATTTGTAAAGTATTTCTCTAAAATATTTACCTCAGTTAAGACATCCTTTTTCAGATTGTATTAAAACCCTACCCCGCTCCAATCAAGCTAGCCGTCAGAGAGATGAGTCCCCAAGTAGCAGTAACGATTAGAACAGCTAGGAGAGTATAAGTAATTACTTTTTTAGCATGGTCAGTCTTTTGTGAATCACCGCTAGAAGTAATATAAAGTATTCCACCATAGATAAGCATTAGGACAGCTCCAGAACCAAAGACGGCCAAAAGGATAGATAAGATATATCTAGCTGTAGGCAGGACTGCACACCAATCCCACCAACCCATGAAGGTTGCATGACATCCTTGAGGTAGCTTGGGAGTAGGAGTAGGAGGAGGAGTAGGGGTGGGAGGAGGGGTTACTTTTTGAGCTACTTTACATTTTACTGAGTTGCCATTGTTTTGACCGACACAAGTCCAAGTATCATCCGCGGGTTGGCCCATTGGTATACCTTTTGTACAAGTCATAATTTGTGAACCACACCTTGCGTCCTGTGCCTTAAGGCTACAAGGCAACAATAGTACCTTTTTTTCTGGCTTCGGAGAAGACGAGTAAACCATAATCGTTGCAATTGCACAAACCAACATTATTAAAGCAACCGGTATTTTCCGTTTTATGATGTTTGCTAGAAGGATTTTATTATTCTGTTTTTTCATATTTAATATTGTCGGAGCATGTGGTTTTCTGCTGCCTCTATTTGTGCCTCTGTCATCCCGCCATCTATTAATTTTTGTTTAGCCTCTTTTTGTCTTATCGTTTCCTCAGGGGTAAGGCTAGTAATCGTTAATGTTTTTTCTTTAGGACAATTGTTGAGACCAGCAACTTTGTAACTTACTTTATATTCACCGAGATGGAAAAAGGTCAGTCCATAACGAATACAATAATCCCCGTACGGCTCACTTGTACCAAAATATTCTCCATTGACAGTCCATTCGCAAATTTCTTGTTCCTTGGGGTAATCTCCCGCAATTTTAGCTTTGACCACAGGTGAATATGGACCAACACCTTCATATTTACCGTCCTCGGTTGTGATTTCGCCGCAGCCTAACTCGGCTTCTGCTTTTGCTTTCTCTGCTTGAGTCTTTTTCTCTGCTTCTTTACTGGTCCACCACCAAAGGGCACCCGCAATTAATAACAATAGTACTAATATGATTCCAATAATTAAAAAAGTTTCTTTCGATTAAAACCTGCCTCTGATGCTCCAATGTCGTCTAAATCTTTTATTTTTGTATTACCAAGCATTGTTTCTTTCTTGTTTCTAATTATAATCTCTTTCTAATATTACTATATGATCTTTTTGAAAACAAGAAAATATAAATTAAATCAGACACAAAGACAGTTTTTATGCTAAAATTAACCAGTAATATGGTAAGGAAAAAACATGGGATTATCCATCGGCATAGTAGGATTACCTAATGTTGGTAAATCAACCCTATTTAACGCACTCACAAAAAATAAAGTTGAGGCTCAAAATTATCCGTTTTGTACTATCGACCCCAATGTTGGCATTGTTGCAGTGCCTGACGATCGTCTCCAAAAACTAACCGAGGTCATCTCTACCAAACAAATTATCCCTGCCACCGTTGAATTTATTGATATCGCAGGGCTAGTCAAAGGCGCCGCAGTAGGTGAAGGCTTGGGCAATAAATTTCTTTCTCATGTCCGATCATGTGATGCCATTGCCGAAGTCATTCGGGTTTTCGATGACAAAAATGTAATTCACGTCGATGGTAGTATTGACCCGACTAGTGACGTAGAAACTATTAAGACTGAGCTTATTTTAGCTGATCTGGAAACTGTCAAACGAAGAATCGAAAAGTCTGAGAAGGAGTTAAGAAGTAATCCCAAGATGAAGGAAATCGTCGTTACTTTGAAGAAAATTGAAGCATCACTCGACAAGAATCAACCAGTTCGCGAGCTATCCTTAAACGATAAAGAGTGTGAACAGATTCTGGATATGAATTTATTATCTGCCAAACCTCACGTCTATATAATAAACGGTGATGAGCAGCATTTAGTTAATTTCAAACCTCAGTCCGTCGGTCTAAATGAAAAAAATACAGTTATTATCTCAGCAAAAATTGAAGCTGAACTCAACGATTTATCAGAAGATGAAAAGCAGGAATATTTACAAGAACTCGGGCAGAAAGAACCAGGCTTAAATGTCCTTGCTAAGAAATGTTTTAATTTATTGGGTCTACAAACATATTTTACCGCTGGCGAAAAGGAAATCAAGGCTTGGACTATCCATAAAGGTTGGACTGCTCCTCAGGCCGCTGGTGTTATACATGGTGATTTTGAGCGAGGTTTTATCAAAGCAGAAACAGTTAATTATAAAGACCTAATTGAATATAAAGGTTGGAACGGGGCTAGAACGGCTGGCAAAGTTAGACTCGAAGGAAAAGAGTACGTTGTTGCAGACGGAGATGTAATGATTTTTAAGTTTAATGTATAGAAAGCTATTGGCTGATGGCCACTAGCTATTGGCCCAGAGAAAAAATGTATCAATTTGAAAAGCTCACAGTTTGGAAAGAATCAGTAGAATTAATAAAACTAACATACAAAATTGTTGGTAAGTTTCCTAACGAAGAAAAATTTAGCCTGTCATCGCAGATACAAAGAGCCATCGTCTCTGTTTCACTTAATATTGCTGAAGGAAAGGGATGCCAAAGCGATAAAGAGTTTGCTAAATTTTTGTTCATTTCCTTGAGATCACTACACGAGGCAGTGGCCGGGATGAAGATTGCCGAAGAACTACAATATATAAATACCGATGAACTATTGATTTTCTACAGTGATTCAGAGAGCTTAGGAGCGCAAATCAGATCGTTTATTAAAAAACTAAAGTCAAACAGCTAATAGCCAAAAGCTTAATTATGAAAATAACCCCACAAGAAATTAAAAACTACGAGCTTGCTGCTCGGAAATATTTAGCAGAGTATGGCGTTGATGGCCAAGATATTATATTAGACCACTTTGGACTACAAACACTTTCGTCGAGCGAATATCTAGATTTAAAAAATTACTTTATTGAACGTGGAAAGTTTGAAGGCGAGGTAGTCTACCACAATCGACGTTTAGGTATATTTCTACTGGGCGAAGAAATGGATGACAAAATGGAGCTAATCGAGCCCCACCCAGGAGAGGTTTTTTGGCAAATTGACTGCTATGTCGAACATATAGCCTTCAGGGTCAAGAAACTTAGTAGTTTCTTTAAACTTTTTGAAGATCGGGTGCTTTCCACCTTTAACATCGACAAAACACACGGTTTTGAGATTCAGGGTCCAAACCAACTTTTAATTGAGTTTCGCTCGAATAGACTATAGTTATTTGATATCTAGCTTTATAGTTTTTGGGCAACCGTTTAGGCCAACCACGTTGTACTTAATAATTGTTTCTCCAGGATTAGTTATTCTCCTGTTTGCCAGGAAGCACTCACCATTCACTGGCACCGTGTTTGAGGTTTTTTGGTTATTTATAAACCATTCACAAACAGCCCTATTTTTATCATAGTTTCCTGATATCTTTGACTTTAGGTTAACGGTGAAAGGAGCATACCGGTAAGAGCATCATTCTCAGACTTAATCTTTCCACACTCAATGGGCTTTCTATTTTTTTGAAAATCAAAGGCAATTAGAGCTACCGCACAAACTACCAATAATATTATCGGCATAATAATAAATAACCATTTCTTCATTTTTGGTTTTTCCTCCTTTGTATGATACGACTCTTTTACTGTTGTTGTTTTTTTCTTAAACATCAAATTC
>JBAXEY010000052.1:0-4346 GCA_037140175.1 bacterium
GTGCTTTACAACCCTCAGGCCTTCTTCACACACGCGGCATTGCTGGATCAGGGTTGCCCCCATTGTCCAATATTCCCCACTGCTGCCTCCCGTAGGAGTCTGGGCCGTGTCTCAGTCCCAGTGTGGCTGGTCAATCTCTCAATCCAGCTACCCGTCGTCGCCTTGGTGGGCCATTACCTCACCAACAAGCTGATAGGAAAAAGGTTCCTCTCGAAGCGTATTGCTACTTTGATTATTGCTAATATTATGGGGAATTACCTCACCTTTCGGCAAGCTATGCCCCTCTTCAAGACAGATACCAATTTATTACTCACCCGTTCGCCACTGCCCCGAAGGGCCGTTCGACTTGCATGTGTTAAGCATACCGCCAGCGTTCATCCTGAGCCAGGATCAAACTCTCCAAAAAGTTGGACATAATCCAACTTGAACAGTTTGTTTATAGTCCTCTGGTTAAAGACTTTATTTTTGAGTCCATTTCTGGACTCGAATTGACAAGTTATTTTGGCTCGAAAAAAAGTTTCTGCTATTATTCAACTGTCAAAGAACACGACGCATAAAAACCAGGAGGTCTAAATATTAGGCCTTTTTTTAGTTAATATTTATGCGTTCTGAAACTTGGTTAATAATAGCAATTTTAGATATATAAGTCAACAAATTCTTTTATTCTTTTATTCTGTTAGCACTCTATGATAATGTCACCCTGTAGGACTCAATAGAAATGTCCCCTTTCTGTTAAGATTTAAAGAAGGTAATAATCTAATCAGGGAAGGGAGTAAATATGGAGTTAATTGTAATGAACAACAAAGAGTTAGATCAGATTAATATCTTTGACAATCTGAAAGTCAAAAGGTTGAAACAAACAGAAGCTGCCAAGATGTTAAACATAAGTACAAGACAAGTTAAAAGAAAGCTCAAGGAATACAGAAAGAAAGGAGCCGCTAGCCTAGTTCACGGTAATCGCGGGAAAACAAGCAATCGGTCAGTTGATAGTGAAGAAGCAAATCTAGCAGTTCAATTAGTTAAAGTTAACTACTCAGACTTTGGACCAACTTTTGCCGCAGAGAAGCTGCTTGAAAACCATAATTTACAAATAGACCATGAAACCCTCAGAAGATTAATGATAAAGAATGGAATCTGGAGAGCAAAAAAGGTTAAGGTTGTGACAAAACATTTCTGGAGAGAAAGAAAGGCCTGTTTTGGTGAAATGGTTCAACTTGATGGAAGCCCCCATTATTGGTTTGAAGATAGGGCGGGCCCATGTACTCTAATTGCTTTCATTGATGATGCGACTAGTAATATTCTTTGGCTTGAATTTGCTGAGAGTGAATCCACAGAGAGTCTCATGAGAGCGACTAGAAGTTACATGGAACAGTTTGGAGCCCCAGCCTCTTTCTACAGCGATCGTGGTAGTGTTTACAAGGTCAATGGAGGTAATTCAAATGAAGATAGAGTCACTCAATATGGCAGAGTTATGCAAGAGTTACACGTTAGGCTTATCCATGCTAGGACACCCCAAGCAAAGGGAAGGGTTGAAAACCTTTTTGGAACCTTGCAAGACAGACTTGTCAAAGAGTTACGACTTGCTGGCATTAATAGCATCAAGGAAGCGAATGGTTATGTCCAAGATAGATACATAAAGACTCATAATGGTAAGTTTTCGGTTAAACCAAGGAGTACAGTGAATTTACATAAAACAATCATTAGCTATGACTTAGATAATATCTTTTGCTTAAAGGAAGAGAGGCAAGTTAATAATGACTGGACTATTAGCTACAAAGGCAGATGGCTACAACTTACCGAGAAGCAACCAACCATTATCAGGCCTAAAAACTTAGTGACAGTGCATGAACATTTAGATCATTCTATGACAATACAGGTTAGAGGGTTAAAACTAAACTCGATCGAATTAGATAAACATCCAGAGAAGATCAGGGTACCTAAAATTATTAAAGACAGGAGGTTGTATATACCACCGGCACATCATCCCTGGAGACAGCAACGAGCAATATTAAAAAGTGACATTTCTATTGAGTTAGTAAGGTGACATTTTCACTGAGTGTTGACACGCGTTGTAATAGAAATCATTTTTTGACTTTATATAACGTAAAAAAAGCATCGTTTGTATGGCCATCCTAATTAGTAGGGAAAGGTTTTTATACACAACAAATTCTAAACTTGTTCCACCAAGCTCGCCAAATGGAACAAGCTTAATAAGCTGCCGCAAGGTAACTTATTTCTATTAATGACGCAAAAATTACTAATTGCTAAGAACTTTATTTAACTTTTGCAATAAATAATCTTAAAAGTAAGACAAGTTCTTTACCCCAGCAGGTTAAAAAAAGTGTCCTTTGTGATTACTTCTACTGCAATGTTATAGGTGTTTGAAAAACTTTTTGTTGAAGCGGTCGTTCCCTGTTTTGCCCACTTTATCTCATAGGCCTTAAGAATGCCTGTACCTCGTATGATGAGATCTACTTCGCTGCCTTCCGTGTTTCGCCAGAAATATAACTCTGACTTATTGCCATCTAACATCAGGTTCCGCTTTGCCACCTCCGCGATAATCCAACTCTCAAAGAGCGAACCAATATCGCTACGGAGCGGGGAAAGTGAGAACTCTTTTAACAAAGCGTTCCTGATACCGGTGTCCCAAAAAAAAACTTTTGATTTTTTTGATATCTCTTTCCTTTGGTTTGTGCCAAAAGCATGAAGTCGGAAGATTACGTAAGAGCGTTCCAGTAATTCAATATAGTTCTCAACCGTTGGTCGTGCCATTGATAAGCTATTCGCTAGTTCATTTGTTGACACCTCTCCACCTGCTTGGTGCGCAAGCAGAGCCAGAAACCTCTTGATCGGCTCTGGCGACTTTAAGAGACCGCTCTGTAATATGTCTCGTAAAAGATAATCCGATGTCAGGTTCAGAAGGTATTTTTCCTTGTCATCAGTCGTAATTGTTTCGGGATATCCACCAAATACAACCTGCTGCATTAATAGTGTTTGAATTTGCTTGCCAAAATGATTTTTCAGCTGTGTTCTTGATAACTGCGATGCATACCATGATTGATTCTGCAATATTTCAGAGAACAATAAAGGCGTCAGATAGAGCTTTTCGTTTCTCCCCGTTAGTGGTTCAGCGGTTTGGTCTAGTAAATTTAAGCTGGATGACCCTGACAGCACAATTTTGACAGGAACACGAGCGTCATACCAACCTTTTACAATTCGTCCAACCTCAGGTAAATTCTGTGCCTCGTCTATTACGAGTAGGCTGGGGTTTCCTAATAACCTCATTGCTTCAAGCGGACCTAAAGTACTCGCAAGTAATAGTCTAGACTTATCTACTTCAATATCACAATTTAAAAAAGTGCCAGAAGCTGCTTGCACAAAAGGCTCTAACAAGGTTGTTTTACCGACTTGGCGAGCCCCAAGTAACATAAGCACCTTCTTATTTTGAAGGAGTTTCGTAATAACATTTTCTGCTTCTCTATGTATGTACATGATATCTATACTATACAAAATAACCGTATAATTTGTAAAGTACTATTTTCCTTACCTCGGGTCGGGTGTTAGCAATATACATCAGAGTGCTAAATTGAATGTTAATTATTATGTGCGTGTTGAGCGTGGAGAAGTAAACCTATCCTTCGAAAAACTACATCGAATGTTGAAGGTTTTAAAGATAAAGTCACTCAATATTTAGAGCATTACCCGTTATTCGACCTTGTAGGTTTTCTTTAGCTGGTCAATCCAAGCCAGAAGGTGTTCGAAACAAAGTGCATCAAGGTCGCCAAATGTCTTCGTTCCTGGTGTTCGTAATGCCTGAAATCAAGCACAAAAAATAACACGTTTTCGCAAGAATCCGTGTTTTTTTATTTCAACCACAATGGTCAAGAACCGCTTATTTTGTGCTTAAATCACCAGGTAATTTCTCTAAATTGGTGTATAATTTGCGATTATTTACGTAGATCTTGGTATTTAGGCAAGAAAGTAACTCTCTTTTTTCATCTCTACTGCCATCTGTTAAGACGTATTTAGCATAGGTTTTAAGGTCAATCTTAGACGCTTTAACATCATTAAATTCTTTATTAATTACGCCTTTTGTAAAATTGTTATATTTTTTAACTTCCCTTTCTATCTTTTCCTTCCCTTTAACCTTATTTAGATCAATTTCTTCCATTAAATGTAGAAGCTCTTCTATCAAGAGCTCTTCTCTAAGATAGGGTTGGGAGCAATCTTGTTTTGTCCCCTTAGAGCAGACATAATAAACATACCTTCTTTAACTTTTTGTTATAATAATTCTATGAAAATAAATTATCATTTTGGGGAAATACCAAAAAGGTATCTGGAAAATT
>JBAXEY010000053.1:0-4194 GCA_037140175.1 bacterium
CAGAGTTTTCCGCCGTAATGACAAATTGGGGTATAGGGCTCTGATAGCCCAACGACCTGCTGTCAGAAGCTCCTCTTGCTGTCCAACCATATGCCAAAACATAATTATTACCATTTTTTATACCAAGATTTTCTACTTCTGATCTGTTAAAGGTGACTGTTATGGGAAGCTGGTACCTTGCCTCAGTTCCGGTATAGCTGCCTATTCCCGCAATCTTCCAACCTGATTGACCAGCGGCAGCAAAAACAATCTCAAGACTTTTTGTTTCATCTGGACAACCATTTATCGTCGCGATTAAAGTAACCTCAACCTTATCGGAGCCCGCCGGTATGCGGTAAGATGCCCCATCACTAGGTGCATCCAGTGTTATATCAGCAATACTGCAACTTTGAGTTCTATTGGCCATACAGGCTGTAGTGCTAGATCCTGAGGTACAGTTCCAAGAAACTGTGCTATTTATCGCAGGGAATGAGGGTGAAATATTATTTGTTCCGACCGAACAATAAGTGCTCCCAGCTGGCCAATCTGAAACACTCCCAGGATAGGTTGTGGCTCGGGTCCCACATTGAGATGAAGGCAGCGAGATACTACAAGATTGGTTTACGCAATTAATATCGTGGCAACCTGTACTGTAAAGCTAAATTACGACTTTACTCCAGCTAATCAATATGCACCGTTAACAGTTAATTTTTCTACTGGAACAAACACGAATGCTAATCCAGCCTCATATGTGATCAACTATGGTGATGGAACATCCTCACCAGTTGGTAGTAGTAGTGGTACTCATATATATAACCCGAGCTCCAGTACGACCTATACCGCAACTTTGACAGCAACACATACGGCGTCAGCAACTTTAAGTTGTTCAGACTCACTCACCATCAATACAACGGTGAAAAAATGTAGTATCTCTTCCTTTACGGCGACTCCATCAAGTGGTAATGAACCCCTAAATGCAAGCTTGAATGCGGTGGCTGGGAATTGGGAAAACGGAACCGCTGATGCTAGCGACAGTCGGAAAAACCATTCGACTGTTACTTATAACAATAAAATGTATATTTTTGGTGGGAAAAATGGTGTGACATATCTTGATACGATGCGAATTTATGATTTTGGAACGGGCACTTGGTCATCAGGAGCGACTGATACTGGGAATCCAAGAGAAGGCCATTCGGCAGTCGTTGCTAATAATAAAATGTATGTCTTTGGGGGTAAGGCTAGTGATACTTACAGTCCAATACTTGGGAGCGACATTCTTGATAAAATGCGAGTCTATGACTTCGCGACTAACACCTGGTCGGCAGGGATCGATTATTCAGGTTATAATAGAAAAAACCATTCGGCTGTTACCCATAACAATAAAATGTATATTTTTGGCGGAATTAATCGAAATGGACAAACACAATCAGGCATGCAAATATACGACTTTGCTACAAGTTCTTGGACAACAGGCCCAGCATACGCAACTGCCTCATCTTCAGATCACTCTGCTATCGTTTATAGCAACAAAATGTATCTTTTCGGGGGTATTAACAACATGTTCAGTTCACAAGATGGTATGAAAATTTTTGATTTTACGACCAATACTTGGTCTGATGGGTCCCCAGACACGGGCAATGCCAGGAGCACTCACTCCGCAAATCTATACAATAACAAAATGTACATTTTTGGTGGAGCTTATAGTGCAAATCTTGATACCATGCGTGTCTATGACTTTGCGACTAGTACTTGGGCAGCCGGTTTCGCGGATTCTGGTAATGCAAGAAACGAACATACAGCAGTTACCTATAATAGCAAAATATACATTTTTGGTGGGAGTACTATATACGATGGTACTTCACTAAATACTATGAGAGTTCATAATTTTGGAAATAATTTTGTTTTAGATTATTTTGGGGATGGTACATACGAAGACTCAACAAATGGATTACCTCCTCTAGCTCTTCCAAAGATTAAAACATATAACACAATAAATAATCTGATTACTCCATATACACCTAGATTAGAAGCTTTTGATGAGTTCGGTGTTCCCTGTATCAATAGTCCCATATCAACCACGGTTACAGTCAACCCCAAGCCAATACTAAAATGGACCATACTTCCTCTCGAAGGCAACACACCGCTATTAGTGAGAGTAGATTTTTCAAATTCAAATGTATTAACCGCTGGGTCTACAATTACGACATGTTTTGAAGAAAATGCAGCGGGGACAGCTTGCCAAGCTGGCAGTGAGAAGACTACCTCGGCATCACCAGGTCCAGTCTACTTTACTTACCCAGTCTTAGATATTGATCGAGAATACAAAGTCTATGTTACGACCAACGACCCATTAGTGACAGTTGACCCCCCCAAAAATACAGTCAAAGTAAAAGCAAAAAAAGCCACTGGTTCACCCGGAGGGATTGAAACTACCCCATAAAGGATAAGTTATTGTATGAAACAAATATTAACAAAAAAAGAATTTATCTTAATAATGTCCGTAATAGTATTTATCTTAATCACCGGTCTTGGTGTTTGGTATTACCTAGATTACTCTGCTAAGGACAAAGACGAAAAGAACAAGAAAGCAACTGAAACGGTACAACAGTGCGGTAACCTAGAAGCAGAAAGAGGGATGACCTCTGGAGTCGCCCCCTTCTCCCCTGTCCTGAAAGCAAAAATCACCGGTAACTATGATCGAACCAAAGCCGTCTGTCAATGGACTATCAATAGTGTGGCTATCCCCGATACTTATCCAGTTCGTGGTAACTGTGTCTTTGGCGGACGATCTTTTGCCACTGCTGGTAAGTACATCATTGTTTACAAAGTGGCTGGGCTGAGTGGTTGTCCGAAAACAGTGACGGTTGGAGTAAAGTGATAGCTTCGATAGTTATGGTTAATATAACGAGATAAACCTTGTTGACAACCACCTATTGTAATATCATAAACATAGACAAAAAGGGGCTTGAATGTCTAGAGTACTAATGGCAGATCAACTTATTGAGGAAAAAGAATGAACCACAAATTATTTAAAATATTTTTTGTATTTAGTTTTTTTGTATTAATAGTGACCACGATATCGGCTCTCAACCTAACAATGGCTAAGCCAGCTCTGGCTCATACCGAAACCCACATTTTGGGACTCATCTCACCGACGAGTGGCGGCAACTATGCACAGAACTCTATCATGAAAGTTAAATTTAGGACACAAGGCTACGCGGAAGGGATGTACGGTGTCTTTGTCCGATACTCTCCACCTGGTGAATATTATCAGACTAATTATTATTACTGCACGGCATTTGTATTAGCAGACGCGGTGGCTGGTAAAACAGAGTTTGAAGTCGACCTCCCACTTAATGTGCCTCTAAGCGTGAAGAATAATTCTTATCAGGTAATTGTCGCCTATATGTCATCTGCTCAACATGCTAACTATAAATGGGCAAATGGTTCTGGGGACTCCCCAGCTTGGGACGTATATGGTTGGTATACAAGTCCGTGGTCGTTTAATGTAACTTGTTCTACAGCCTCCTGTGGTACTTCAAATGGTAAGACTTCAATAAGTCCACCAAGTTCCGGATTTTGCAAGGATGGCTCAAACCCAACAGTGACGGGGACGGGGGTTACAGTCCGTAATGAGCCCTGTTATTATGGGCTTGAGCCAGAACCAGGGGAATCCCCGTGTTTAGTACCCCCACATCTTGATAGTGGCAATAGTTGGCGCTGGACTTGTAATAGTGGAACCTCTGCATCTTGTGGTTGTGGTACTCTTGCAACTGATAGTTCTTGTCTGCTAAGGGATTGTAATGTACCGCTAGTTGCTAGTCTGATTAAACCTACGGATAACCTACAAATTGCGTCTAGCGAAGATGGTGTTGCAGTGGTCGATTTTACAGCGACGTCAGATGGTTGTAAGAGGAATGGAAAGCTAAGTTATTATAAAGCAGCAGTTTCTTCGGAGCAAAGGAGCGTTGATTATAGTAACATCCCAGCTGAACCAAAGACACATGAATATACTTCGCCAAGATCAGGTACATTTTTAACTGATGGGACAATAACCTATGATCCAAAATATACAGTGACCTTACCTTCAGGCAAGAAAGCAACCGAATATTATTGGGGCTTCCAAGTTGAAGATATATATGGTGGTAGAAAAGAAACAACCCAACGAAGATTCTATGTTCTTGAACCACCACCAATACCCAAAACACTCAATTG
>JBAXEY010000054.1:0-3748 GCA_037140175.1 bacterium
AAGATACTTTAAGAAAACAACAGAAGTTGTTACCGATGTACTCGACCGGAATAAAGTCTTGATTTTTGGGACTGTTTGTGCTATAATTTTTTACACTATATTAGTGCCAATAAATGTTCTAATTTTCAAATCGATTGAATAAATAAGACTCAATATTTTTTGAGAATTAAAATGGCTGTCAGAAATATGAGATTGCATCAAACGACAAAAAAGTGCTAACTAGTAATATGTTTCAAAATGGGGCTGACAAGGCTTCGACGGGAGTACATTAAAATCATAATAATGCAACCCGCGCTTGGTTTAGCGCGATATCAACAAAACCACATTGTAAGTGCAAAGAATTTTGCCAGCAGAATCGCTGACGCTTTCCGCGTTAACGTTTTTGCGCCAGCTATTGCCTAATAAGTGATAGCCACTCTACTTTCTGAGGCTCGAATCGGGAAGCTAGCGTGTCATATGTGTCGAGATGCTTTTCAGTTTTGCCTCTAGACTGAAACTAAGACAAAAAGGTATGAAAGTGTAGATTTTCTTGGGATTTCTACTACACTCTCAAGACTATAATCCTAAGTACGATTGCTAAAGTTATTATGGTTTTGCTTTCGGACGTGGGTTCAATTCCCACCAGCTCCACCAAAAGTAAGCAATAAAAGAAAATCAGCAGTAAAATTGCTTATTTTTTTATGAAGGAGAATAAAATGAATATTCTATATTTAGAGCAGCAGCCGTGCATTAGAGCACTAAAATATGCTATAGGCCTAAAAAAAAGTGGTGACTATCGTTTAGTTTTTGGGTATTCAGGTAGAACCTTGACTGACCTTTATGGAGAGGGTGATGAACTCTTTGACCGATGGGAACACATTGATTTAAATGATAATAGCCTACTCGAATTAATTCTCTCTGAGAACTTTGACTTAATACATAGTCATAACGCTCCAGATTTTCTGACCGCCAAGGCTATTGGGCTTGTAAACAAATATGATCTCGGTATTCCTGTAATACAAGATAATCACGACGTCATCAGCATGCGACAGACCCTTTATTCCGCTCATCCAGATTTCAATCAGAAATCAGTCCTCGAAGCTGAATATGTGGCCAATACTTTTGCTGACGCTAAGATTAACGTCACGAGTGGACTTCAGGAATATGTCCAGAAAAGGTATGCCCATTTTTCTGGACCAGAGATTACTTTCAATAACTACGTTCCACAAGAACTCATTCCATATACATTCAAAGAAAAACTATCAGCGAAAGACCATCAACTTCATCTCGTCTATGAAGGCACAATTGATCCCACTTCTTCCGGTGGCCACTATGATTTATTTTCGATATTTTCCCAGATTGCTAGCCAAGGTATACATATTCACATTTATACTACTAGAGATGTTCCAAATTATGAAAAATTAGCGGAGAAAAACCAATTTGTTCATTTCCATGGCAAAGTCAGCTCCCGAGCCTTGCTTTACGAAATAACTCAATACGATTTTGGTTGGGCAGGATTTAACAGCGAAAAAAATAAAACACACCTCGACGTTGTGTTGGCAAACAAAGTTATGGAATATATCGTTGCCGGCTTGCCAGTCATTACCCTAGATCACAAAACCCAAAAAGAATTTCTCAAAAAAACTGGCCTCGGAATAACAGTTGATCCGATTACTGATCTAAAGAATGTTTTAGGAAAAACTGACATAAATCTCATGAGCCAAAAAGTTATGTCAGCCAGGGAAAATTATACGGTTGAAGGCAATATTTCTCAACTAATTGATTTTTATAAACTAGTAATAAAAAGAGACCATATGGATAAGGAAAAATCATTTCCACGTTCACGAATTAAAAAAATGCTCCAAACAGATCTAGACTATCATTTTGTGCCAATAGAAATACTTTAAGTATTGTACAAAAAACTAAAACTCCTTTATATTATTGATAAAGGAGTTTTATGGATAAATCAGAAATTAGGAAAGATTATTTCCAAGAAAAGTTTGTTATCATCGCACCTAAGCGAGCCAAAAGACCTAATAAAATCATTAAAAAAGAGGCAGAGGTCGCACCTATCTGTTTTTTCTGCCCCGAACAGGTAGATGGGGAGTATATTGTGGCAAAGAATCCCAAAAAAGGCCAGAAATGGGATATATTGACGGTATTAAATAAATTCCCGGCCTTAACCGAAGATAACGATCAAGCTTTTGGACGACAAGAAGTTATCATCGAAACTCCAGATCATGCCAAAGAGATCCATGAATTGCCCGTTGAGCATATTGAAAAAATCATTCAAATGTATATAAACCGTTATGAGACACTTGAAAAAATTGAAGGTATCAAATATGTCCTAGTTTTCAAAAATGAAGGCGGTAAAGCCGGTGCCTCTATCGCCCATTCTCATTCACAAGTTATTGCCCTCTCTCTAGTGCCGCCTGAAATAAAAACAGAATATGAGGCTTATGCTGATTACTATCTAGAAAATGGTCGTTGTCCATATTGTGATATTGTCGATAAAGAAAAGGATAGCAAGCGCGTAATCTGGGAAGATGATCATTTCCTTGTCATTTCCCCTTATGCCAGTCAATATCCTTACGGCGCCTATTTTCTACCTAAAAGACACTTTAGAACGATTTCCGATATGAACATCAGTGAAAAACAGTCTTTGGCGAAAGCTTTGAAAAAAGTTTTAGCAAAACTTGAGGACGTAGATGTTGCATATAATTATTTCTTCCACAATGCCGTCAGCAACGAAGATTATCATATGCACCTAAAACTTGAACCACGGCCTAACGTTTGGGCTGGACTAGAGCTTGGAACTGGTATAATCATTAATCCAGTTCCTCCAGAAGATGCTGCTGAATTTTACAAAAAATAGTTTTTAATAAAAAAGTACTCACCAAGGTGAGTACTTTTTTTGTTTCTATTTTTGTCTAGACAAAAATATTATTTCTTTGGTAGCTGTTTGCGCAAACTCGAAATTAAATCTGCTGCTGCATCTTTTCCACCAAGTCCAAAAGCAATTGCTCCGGCCAAGACGAAGAAGTAGATAAATCCTTGCCATAATGACAATAACATCTCTTGAGCAATACCAAGCTGGATCAAGGCTGCAAAGATTGCGAAAGCAACGACTGCCCATTTTGCAATTGTGCCAAGAATATCAGAAGCTTTTGTCCCAATTGTAATTGCTGCAGACCTTACTACTCTATCCGCCAAATCAGCAATAACAATACCAACTAACATGATAACAACGGCTATCACTACGTTTGGTATATAGTGTAAGATACCGACTAAAACTGTATTTACAGCTGTAAGATTCAAGATTTCAAAAGCCGGAATCAAAAACACTATGACTATAGTCCATTGCGCAATATCGCCCAGTAAAGGTGCGAAGCCAACAGTAGCGGGAAAAACTTTGTCAAGACCAACTGAGTCAGTATATTTTTTAACCTTTATAAAGCCCAAAGCCTTAACAATAACTGTTTTAACTGCCCAAGCGACGATTACACCAATTAAGATAACAACAAATGCGGCTAGGAGTCGAGGAATAAAACCAACTGATGCAGATAAAGAATCTTGTACACTTGTTGTTGTTGTGTTTATCCATTCATTCATTTTTTTCCACCTCCTTCCATGTTTTATTTGGAAGCGACCCTCCGACTACTTCCATAATCAAGATTAGCACAAGACAAAGAACCATGTCAAAGTCAATGTCAAGAGTATTTCCTTGAATTTTAAGCATAATCTTGTTATGATTTCACTGTTATTTTGA
>JBAXEY010000055.1:0-3572 GCA_037140175.1 bacterium
CTTGTTATACGAGTGATAGCTCATGTAAAGCAACTGCGGCTACATATTGTTCTGTTCCAAATCCTAAACTTTATTATTGTTCTAGCGCCACCGGCTGTACTTCTACCACTGCCTACAAAGATGCGGCTTCTTGTAAGATTGGCGTTGGTCTGCCTTGTTATACGAGTGATAGCTCATGTAAAGCAACTGCGGCTACATATTGTTCTGTACCAAATCCTAAACTTTATTATTGCAGTACCGAATCAAGCTGTAATAGCACGGATAGCTACGACACGACTAGCGAATGCAAAAAGGCTCTTGGCTTACCTTGCTATACCTCGGAAAGCGCATGCATGGCTACCACCGCTACTTATTGTCCATTACCTGAAAAAAAATTCAAACTTGAGATAATTAAATTCAACGATATCAATGGCAATAGCACTTTGGATAATGGAGAGTCATATTTACCAGGTTGGTCGTTCAAGGTTACTGGCAAAAACCTAGATTCCACCATTACGACTGACTCGAATGGCAGAGCTTCTCTCTCAGACCTAGCTGCAGGTGATTATAAGGTCTCTGAATTAATAAAAGACGGCTGGAAATGCACCACCGGTCTCGACAAGAGTGTCACCATCAAAGATGGTGACGAAAGGCTGATCTACGGAAATCAGAAGGAAAGTAAAAAATATATCATTGAGGCAAAAAAATTCGAAGATATAAACGGAAATAGCCTTAGGGATACTGACGAAAATTGGTTGTCGGGCTGGAAAGTTAAACTAACTGGAAATGGCCTTGTAATCGAATATGCGACTGATAGCGATGGTCGTGTTGTATTTAGAGACCTTTCTGCAGGGACATACACACTGACGGAAGAGATGCAGGTCGGCTGGACTAACATTACTCCTACCACTAGAACCGTAACTCTACCGGCTACGAAAACAATCGATGGTTACGTTGAATTTGGGAATCAAAAGATACCCCAGCCAAAACCACCGGAAATAGTAGCCCCTATCGCGTATCTCCCAGTAACGGGGCCGGTTGAAATGTTAGCTGGAACGTTAGCAGTCTTTGGCATAGGTGCCGCTGGTTATGCATACCGTAAAGGCAGATTAAGACTATATCGAGCTCGCAAGAAATTTTGATAAAAGATATTATGAATAAAGACCGAGTATATACTCGGTCTTTTTGATGCACAGTGAAGTGCAACCTGCTATAATCTGAGAATGAATGAGATCAAAGATAAAATTAAGCAATTATGCCAGAGACTTGAACAAGCCTTGGATTTGCTTCATCTTGAGGATGAGCGAAGAGAATTAGCAGAGATCGAAGCCAAATCGTCTGCTCCTGATTTTTGGAAAGATCAAAAAAATGCACAAGAAATAATGCAGAGGCTCTCAGTCCTGAAGAAACATCTAGACATCTGGGATGGCCTGACGAAAGAAATCAACGATCTAGCTGAAATGACAGAGACTATGGATGAGAACGATCATGATTTTATAGTAGAACTTCAAAGCAATTTTGATTTACTTTCAGAGAGTTTCGAGAAAAATGAATTTGAGTTACTTTTTTCTGGAAAACATGACCAAAACAATGTAATTTTTAGCATTTCGGCTGGTTCTGGCGGCACTGATGCCCAAGACTGGGCAGAAATGCTGTCACGAATGTACCTTAGATTTTGTGAAAATCATGATTTTGCGACAACAATTCTAGAGCAAAGTTCGGGAGATGAGGCTGGTCTTAAAAATATTACAATCAAGATTGACGGTTATTATGCATATGGATATTTAAAGAGTGAGCATGGTGTACATCGACTTGTTAGGCTTTCTCCATATGACTCTGATAATGCTCGGCATACTTCCTTTGCTCTCGTCGAGGTTTTGCCAGAAATTGAAAATGAGGCCTTTGTCTTAGACGAAAAAGATTTACGGATTGATGTCTATCGAGCGGGCGGCCATGGTGGTCAGAGCGTCAATACTACCGACTCAGCTGTCCGGATTACACATTTGCCGACTGGCATTACGGCGACCTCCCAAAACGAACGGAGCCAACTCCAAAACAAAGAGGGGGCCATGAAGGTTTTAAAATCGAAATTAGTAAAATTAGCTGAAAAAAAGAAAGTAGAAGAAATCTCAGAGTTAAAAGGGGAGCCCATCGCGGCAGAATGGGGAAGTCAAATCAGATCATATGTTTTGCACCCCTACAATATGGTCAAAGATCTAAGGACATCTTTTGAGACAAGCGATACCCAGGCCGTACTCGATGGGGCTATCGATGAGTTTATCGAAGCATATTTAAGGCAAAGCGCCTCAAAAGAATAAATTTAGTCTTAATCACGGTTGACCGAAATTATAATATAGAATAAGATGAAATAGTGACCAGTATTAAGGAGGAGTTACTTTGATTTATTTTGAACACGTCACAAAGAAATATGAGCAATCAGAAGGTGACAAAACCGAAGCTCTTAGTGACGTGACACTTCATATCAAACCCAAGGAATTTGTGATAGTCGTCGGACATTCAGGCGCCGGCAAATCTACATTAATTAAACTTATTAACTGCGAAATCAGGGCCGACGAAGGCAAGGTATACGTAGGTGGAATAGATTATAAAGAACTAAAAAAACGTGATATACCATACTTGCGACGTAAAATTGGTGTTGTTTTTCAGGATTACAAATTGTTGCCCAAAAAGAATGTTTTTGAAAATATTGCCTACGCGCTAGAGGTTTCAGGCGTTAAATCCAAAGATATTAAATCACGAGTTCCAAAAATTTTAGAAGTTGTGGGCCTCCAAAAAAAAGAGAAGAATTTTCCAAGAGAATTGTCTGGCGGTGAAAGACAGCGTGTAGCCATAGCTAGAGCTCTTGTCCACAATCCCCGTATATTGATAGCAGATGAGCCGACAGGAAATCTTGATCCCAGAAATGCCTGGGGAATAATAGAAATACTATTAAGAGTAAATCAGCTCGGGACTACCGTCATGATGACTACTCACAATCAAGATATAGTTAACAAACTTAAAAAACGTGTCATCGTCTTGAAAAACGGCAAAGTAACCAAAGATCAAGCAACTGGAGTATACGAGGAATAAATGTCAAACTTTATTAGATTATTAAAGACTGGTTTATCAAGCTTTAGGCGTAATGGCTGGCTATCGCTGGCATCTATAACCATTATGGTGCTTACTTTGATAACGATGTCGATGTTTCTGATAGTAAATGTAGTTTTAAATACCGGTATAAAAACGATTCAAGATAAAATCGATATTAGTGTCTATTTTAATGATGTGGCCAAACAAAAAGATATCATCAATCTCCAGGACAGTCTCGCTGAACTTAAAGAAGTTAAATCGATTAAGTATATTTCGAAAGATGATGCTCTCGCAAAATACAGAAAACAAAATGCAAACAACCCAAAACTTCTTGAATCTTTGAAAGATACAGAAAACCCCTTACCTGCAAGCCTAGAGATAAAGGTGACAAATCCTGATAAGCTAAACTCTCTGACAAAGGTTTTCGATCAAGAGGAATACAAGCTTTATATCCATAAAGTCAGCTACAAGGAAAATCAAGCAATCATCGACAAGCTTTTTAA
>JBAXEY010000056.1:0-3513 GCA_037140175.1 bacterium
TTGCTAGGCTGGCAAGCCTAGCGAAAAGCTGTGCCACTTTTTCGTAATCTTTCTTTTTCATAATAACATTTTGGTTCTGTTGTTTCTGTGATTTAGCCCAAAGACTTCCGAGTCAAAGAGCTGTTTAATTCATCAAAAGAGTATTCCTTAATGCCTAGGAAGTCAATGCAAAATGCTCAAAACCTCTATAATGTCACTAGACCAATTTTTTGCCCCGCTCTAAATGAGGAAGTATATTTTACTGCCGAAGGCTTTAATCATATAATTTTCAAGGGTTCACGTAGTGAACGGGAACGACCTTCTCAAATAATGCGTTTCAAACTCCTTAATCGTGCTTTAAAACTTATAGGATTATCAACAACCTATCAAGAATATGAGGAAACCATAGAAGAGTTCGAGGTTAAAAGTTATAAACACAAAATTAAAAAAACCAAATCTGTTAAATATTGGGGAATAATTGCTATTACTGACGGGAGAAAGATAAAGGTAATTTTACGTAAAATCGGAGATAATGGACAACTTCATTTTTGGAGTATTGTACCAGCCTGGACTACTAATAAATATCGAGATATTAAATTTGTAAGCACAATGAAGGGTAATCCCGATGAGGATTAAACAAAAACACCACCCCATAAAGAGGTGGTATCTTTGTTATGCCTGCCTTCAGCTTATGTATTAGCCGAATAGGGCTGACGCCCCACAAGCACGTATACAATATATCACAAACGAAGTCATTATGCCAATAGTTCGTTCCAGCTAATAATAACCCCTGTATGGCTATTTTTGTGGCTCCGAACTTGGGACGATGTTCGAATGATTTTATCTAAGCAATTAGCATAGATATTGTCTACCCCCAATAACCGTGGTACTATATTAAACATGAAAAGCAACCTACCGGAGCCCCTCAAGCCGAACACTCACTTTTAAAAAGCGCCTCTGCGCTTTTTTCTTTTTTTCATTCTTATAAGAGCTTCTTCTGGAGTCTCATGATTAATAACTCCCATAAAACGTCTGTTAATTTTGTTCTCAACTGATCTGATAAATCTTTTTGAATATCTGGAAATATCACTACCTTTAGGTATTTCTTTACGTATATGTTTGTTGGTATTTTCAATTGTTCCTTTTTCCCATGAATGATACTGATGACAGAAGTATATCTTTACGCCAAGAATCTTTTCAAGCCTCTTGTGATGTTGCAACAAAATATCATTGTCAGTAGTTATGGTTTTCAACTCTGGAAACCTCTTTTGAATACGAACAAAAGCCAACTCAACATTTCTAATGGAAACATCAAGAATTTGTTCAATGAAAGATACTCTAATCTTCCTGTCTGCCATAGTTAGCAAGATTCCACGGCCAGATTTTCCAGATACTATAAAATCAGCCTCTGTGTTACCCAATCCTTTTCTATCATTGATACGCTTGGATCTTTTGTCTATGAATACTCTGTCCTTAAGTTGAGCGAGCTTCTTCCCACGTCCTCTTTTTCTCTTCTTCTTTTTGTTCAAAAAACTTTCAACCTTCCTGCCGTACACACTTTTGATGAACCTATATATTGAGTCTTTGCCAATCTTTGGAAGATGTTTTTCTTTCTTACTGATCCTACCTGCAATGTTTCCTACATATTGTCCGTCATACAGACTCTTCTCAACAAAACTCTTGAGTTCAGGATTCTCAACAATCTTCATTGCCTGATATTTACTCTCATGCCTCCTTATGTATGCCTTGTGTGAGGCCTTAGCTGGGTCATAGACACCTCTGACTGATCCATTCTTAATCTCTTCTGATATTGACGAGTTACTTCTATTTAAAGACTTTGCAATGTCTCTTTGTGAATATTTTTTGTTCAATAATATTCTGATTTCTTTTCTTTCGCCATCTGAAATGTGCGAGTATTTTTTTAAGTTTTTTTCACGTATAAATCATACAAGTGTTCGGCTTCAAAAGCGAAAGAAGGTCTTTACCAAATCATGTAGTCAGTAGGTGCTGATTCGTTTTTTTGTTAATGACCGTACTATTCCGATATTGAAAAAACAAACACAAAAACCAACGCTGAACAAATGCAACCATTATTTAAAAACCTGGTATTGCCATCACATTTTTCCCCAGTAATCCCGGACTGGATTGCAATAAAACCCGCTCAGAAGATACTCGTCCTTCATATCATAAGATACTGCCGTGACAAAGGAGACAAATGGGTCTCTTTCTGGCCAAGCCAGCTCGCCAGTACATGGACAGCTCCTGGAATCGACAGCTCGTTGATGAACGATCTACTTGCCAAACTGAAGTGCGATCATCAAATACTGGATCTTGAACCAGAAGATCAAACTTATCAGGTGAATGAGAAGTTCATCAGAATGTTTGCAATCAGTCTCAAGACAGAACAAGCCCCCACCCTCACAAACGAGGAGATGGCCAGAATAATCCGTAAGGCGGACTTCAGACTTGATTGCGCATGCGCGTAATCACCGCCCTTGATTAGCTCCTAACCCCAACCCCAGACCCGGCTCTCACGAGCCGGGTCTATTTTTATATTTCCAAACCTTACCTTCTCAGCTTTCAAGTCTTTTGTTTTTGACAGTAAGCAATCTAGGTGGTAATGTTTCAGCGAGTCGGTTCTTTCCCAAATCATGCAATCAGTAGGTACTGATTCGTTTTTTTGCTAATGACCGTACAAATTTCACCAAGAAACCAAACGGGATAACAACAAGATAACAAACAAATGAAACTAAAACCAAGAGTACTGCCATCCGATTTTACAGAAGCATTTCCTCATCGTATTCTACTTCTACGTAACACCTCTGAAGTTCAGCTGGTATCCTGTATCCTCCAACACTGTCAAAAGAAAGGGCACTGGTGTCGTTTTACAGCTAACGATCTTGCTCTAATTTGGATATTTCCAATAACTTCGGAAGTCTTGATGCCGATGCTGGAGGCTCTCCGCGAAGATTATGGGGTGCTCAACCTATATGAACCAAAGTCCTTTGAGGTGAATGAGAAATTTATTCGCATGTTTGCCATTATGATCAACGACAAGGATAACAGGCCAAAATATGCTGGAGAAATTGGTGACGCAATCAACGCAGCTCACCTTGTTCCAATGTCATAACCCCTAACTCCCAAAAACCAATCAATCTAAATCAAGACCTACCCCCCCCACCCGCGCCCGAGTTTATCTCTGGGCGCGTTTTTCTATTGGTTTACTTTCAGGGGGCGAATTCAAAAAGCACTTTACACACACTCTCATGCGTGGTATTGTTCTGACAGCTCGGTTCCCAAATCAAACAGTCAGTAGGTGCTGATTCTTTTTTGTGTTGATACCGAACCATCTTTACCAAACCAACAACGAAATGAAAAAACAAACAGCAAACCAACCAACCCAACCAATTCTTCCAATACATGAAGAGTTACAAAGAATGATTGACGCGGTCGACCTTTCGAGTGTCGATCACTGCCGATTCGGAGACGTCAAAACCGGAGAGATTGTACTTCGAGGAGCGGTACTTAGTGATG
>JBAXEY010000057.1:0-3183 GCA_037140175.1 bacterium
AATATTGTTCTAATATTCTATCAGATGTGTAACCTATGTATCTCACCCAAGACAGGGCAGCCAATATACTATCATTTCATTATATTCCTTAGCCGTTAATCCAATCTTACTTAAAGCTGCTTGAAGGAATTTCTTGGTATCTTCTCCTTTAACAACAAAACCGTCTTTGAAATTAGAGTAATCCACTTTGCCTTTGCCCTCCCAAAATAGGTAACTATATTCTTTATTATCTTTATGGTCTGTTAAGCTACCATCTGGATTAGCCGTTACTTCCCAACCCTTGAGGCTATAATTATAATCTGGATAAGTAGAAGTCAACTGTCCATCATAGTCTAATTCAACTTTGACATCCTGGGATTGTTTGGGGTAGAGATAGATGATAGGTTTTAATGCAGGACAAAAACCTCCTGTACAACTACTTTCATCAATTATTTCAAAACGATGGATAGAAATATTTTCTAAATAATAAATGTAGCCTTCCCAAGCCACAACTACTAAAACTATAATCGCTAAGATTATAGTCGTAATAATTATTAATTTCTTCTTTCTTCTAGATTTACTTTTATTTTTTTGTTTCATCAATCCTCCATATTTTAATACTATCATAAATCATTATCTTAATAATTAAATAGAATCAATTTTCAGAGATTTCTAATCCAACCCACCCGACTGCTAAGCATTAAGCAAAAGAGGGGATAGATAGCTTAGTTTGATTTAAGTTAAAATAGGTTCTAACGTCTTCTACGATGGCCAACCAATTTCTTGAGGAAAGGCTTAGTAGGGCCTTTTTAATTAGTAATTATTATATTATAATAATTAAAAGGAGATTACATGAATTCAAATGAAATAAATAACAATGAGGGCGAAGGTTTTCATATAAGGACTGGTGAAGAGGGGGTCCAAAAGCTGGGACAGGAAAGAGATGAATTGGGTCAAACTAATTCAACTGAGAAACTTAGAGAGGAAGAGTTAGAGAACTTAGGATTTAGCAGAATTGGAGAAACAAATTATTTCTCAATTGGAGAGGGTGGAAAAGGATTTATTGTCGAGCCGGCACAAGAAGGCTATAAATTCTTCATAGATTTCGAAAATACAGACCCCACTGATTTAATTGGTGTGGGCATAGGAAAAAATTTCGCTGGAAATTTTGCTTTTTCTGTCTTAATAAAAGAACATCACAAAACTGGAGAGTTTAAAAGAGAGTTCGTTATATCCCCTGGCGCGTCCACTTGGCACTCTTCAGGTCCAGAGGCATTTTCCTATGATGGAGGCGATATAGCCAATCTTTTAGAAGCAGGCTTTGAGGAAGATCAAAACCACCCTGGTGTATACACTAATGGAAGTCAAGTATTTATTTTTCAAGAAGGTAAATTATCAAGATGCTTAAATCATACCTACAAATTTAGCAACCTATTAACCCCATATACAAAAATAGTTGGGGTGTCAGATGAGCCAGGCAATCTTCGTTTTCTCGAAAAACCAATTAATCATAAAGTTCTAAAGCTTGAAAATGAGTTTATGAGTTTCAAGCTTAGTCCACAGTACCAGGGCGAAATTGTAAATGGTAGCCAAATATTAAAAAGAGAATTAAAGCCTGAAGAATTGCACATCGTAACTCCTGAACCAGTGAAAGAAGAATCTGGTTTTATAGTCTCCGGGGAAAATACATCAGTACTTATTGAGAGCCTAAAAACTATTAATGGGATTAGTATATCTGATCTTGAGGAGAGCATGAGACCTCACAGGTTGTCTAAGGCAGGCTTTTTGGGCCCAAACGACTCTCTTATTGATACATTAGTGAAGGATAATGATTATGTGCTAGATCAAGGACTCACTCACCAGGAAATCGCATCTATGCTTCGATATGCTGTGGCGATTGCTGATGGCAATTATGGAGCTGAATTCCTGTATAAGGAAGCTCGCCTTCATGTTGGAGAAGCCCAATTTCGAGGTTTCCAAGATTCGCCATTTGAAGACGGCACTAGAACGGACAAAGTCTATTGGTTAATGAATCAAGAAGACAACCAAAAAATCAGTTTATCAGGACTTCTCCCTGATATGATTGAAAAATATGGCTTTTATGAAGGAGAAGGTACCGACTTTAGGGTTAGCCCACAAGTAATTTTACAGATATTTGGACTCTCAAGTGAATTTAAGTAGTTCTAAACTCGTCCACAAACTCACCAATCATCAAACAAAAGAGGGGACTAATGATCCAAACTCTTTGAAGGCAATACAGGTTCTAACGTCTTCTACGATGGCCAACCAATTTCGTGAGGAAAGGCTTAGGAAGGCTTTTTATTTATTTTCTTTATTTTTAGAATAGTATTTTTGTTATAATTATTCTAATAAATGGGAAGTCATACACCCACAAGGACGGCAAAATGATACTAAACAAAAAAATATTAATTGTATTAATTATTGTACTAACTATATCAATATTGTCGTTAGCGATTTATCGATATGTTTACACTAAATACTATACAGATGGAGTTTGTGGCGGGTTTGTGGGTAGAGTCTGTTCTGAGGGTTATTATTGTAAGGGAGCAACACAACAGAACGAGGGTTCTGGAACTTGTGTTAGAGAATGACAAGCGGCTAGCTTGTCAACATGATTAACCTGAAAATAAGATCTAATGTCTTCTACGATGGCCAACCAATAAGATAATTTGAGTAAGAAAATTGTTAATTTAGAAAAAGAATATAATTAACAATAAAAAACATCAAGCTAAAAATTAGTTCTACGGAGAAAAGCATCATAAAATTTCTTTTTAATAGTTTTGTCTTTTTGTCATTTTTTTTGCTTTTGTTTAATTTAGAATTATATACAATTGTTGTTAAGATAATAATTAAGGGTAGCCCTGCCCAATATGCAAAGATAAGAACTATGTTAAATATTTCGGTCCCGAAACTTTCATAAAGTATATAAGCAAAAATAATAAGCAAGGCAACAGCAGCAATATACATAAGGTTACTTAATAACTTTCTTTTTTTATTTAGTCGGAAAGCATAGATTGCTATTGCTAAGATAATTAGTGGTAACCCTATATAAGTCAAGCCACTTAAAGCTAGCTCTAAATAGCTGGGGGGGGCAGAACATCCATTGGAGCAATCGGTTGAAGGTATTGTTATCGCCTCAGCAGCACTAACATTTGGAAAAAAATTAACCACTATAAGTAGGGC
>JBAXEY010000058.1:0-2925 GCA_037140175.1 bacterium
GTGACATAATGGGTAAAAGAATATTGATTGTAGAGGACGAGAATTCCTTAAGGAAGGCAATTAGTGTGAGTTTAAAAGCTCATGAATATGAAGTTTTGATGGCAACATCAGCGGCTGAGGCAGCAAGTACCTTAAAGGCTGTTGGCACAGTTGATGCGATCTGGCTTGACCACTACCTATTGAATATTGAGACAGGTCTAGATTTTCTCGAAAGAATAAAAAAGAATGATGAATGGAAACAAATACCAGTGTTTGTTGTGTCTAACTCCGTAGATGACAATAAGGTCAGCGCCTATTATTTGATGGGAATTGAGAAATATTATGTAAAGGCTGAAAACAGTCTAGATACGATTATCCAGGATATCAATAACCATTTAAATAAGGTTGAGTAACAATGGATAAAAAGAAGATTCTCGTCGTCGAAGACGAGACCCCCCTATTAAATGCCCTTTGTGACAAACTTAATAAAGAAAACTTTGATGCATATGGAGCAAAAAATGGTCTTGAAGGTTTGGAGATAATCAAAACAAACAAGCCACACTTAATTATTATGGATGTAGTGATGCCTGTTATGGATGGCTTAACGATGCTATATAATCTAAAAACAGATCCAGAGATGAAAGATATACCGGTTATTATACTATCTAACCTTAGTGACAGTGAGGATATCTTAAAAGCAATGGAGAGAAGCACTTACGACTATCTAATAAAATCAGACGTTTCTCTAGAGGAAGTGGTCACTAGAATAAAGAATAGGTTGGGAATGATCTAAGAAAGAACCTAAATAAAGATCAAAAATGCACTAGTCTTGGTGCATTTTTTTGCTTCTCACGAAACCATAAAGAATCTATAATATAGATATCATTACATGGAGGGTTTTAGCTGGGGGAAAAAGAAAAGAAACTGAAAAGGTAATCGAAGAGGATATCAAAAAAGAAATAAAGGACTTATAATTAGTATCGTAGCTACTTTTAAAACTTGGCGTAATTTGAGAGGAGGAATATGGGAATATTTGATTTTTTAAAGAAATCTGGAGCCGTTCAAGCCGGAGGAACTTCTTACACAGTAGAGGGAGGGGCTCAGGGCCCAGAGTATAAGGATAAAGAAGGCAATGACGTCACGGGCCAGGTTATGGAACAAGACCTGAGGAACAATGATGCTCAAACTACCGAATCCCCAAGTGAGACAGAGGTTGGATCTGACCTGGACAATGGTGAATCAGAAGAAAATTAGCCTGTATACTAATATAAAAAGTAGCTATTAAATAGTAGATTTTGTGGATATTAAAACACTTGCATCAGCCCCTATGTTTTGATACAATAATTTACAGCCTTTACAGACGGGAAACATTATGAAAAGACAACTACAAATTAAATGGTGCGGAATATACTAAACTCCTAATTTAAGTTGTGTCTAATATGTCCCGCATCAGCGGGCTTTTTTATGCCCCTTTCCTCTTTTTCATTGAGTTCATCATGTTTTGATGAATTTATCGAAAGGATGAATAAAGAACTTTGACAATTGAATATCGATTGATGCTACACCCAATCAGAAGCATCAATTGAAGATATTAGGGTAAACACTGGTAGTTATAAACTACCAGTCGACATGATGCTATATGCAATAGCAAAAAAACAAGAAAACGAGAAAAGAAACTCATGACAAATTAAGTCAATCAAGAGCATATGATGGATGCCTTGGAGATTCAAGCCGAAGAAGGACGTAGTAGACTGCGATAAGCCTCGGGGAGCTGCCAAACAAGCTTTGATCCGGGGATTTCCGAATGGGGAAACCCGGCTGGAGTAATGTCTAGTCAACTTAAACTGAATACATAGGTTTATGTGGGGCACGCGGTGAACTGAAACATCTAATTAGCCGCAGGAAAATAAATCAAACGATATGCCGTAAGTAGTGGCGAGCGAAAGCGGCGGAGCCTAAACTTTTTACATGTATAAGCTTACGGGCGTTGTGTAAAGAGGGTTGCAAGATAAACACACTCGGAATTAATTTTCCGAGCATGGAGTAAAGGATGGAAACTGTAAATTCTACTGTCCTTCACTCTGTGATCAAGAGCCGTAATTCTTGAGTAAGGTTACAAAACAAAGTGTTATTGGAATGTTCCTGGAAAGGACAACCATAGAGGGTGATAGTCCCGTACGTTAAAATACTTTGTCCTTATGTGTTTATACTTAAGTACGACGGAACCCGTGAAATTCTGTCGGAATCTGGGTGGACCACCATCCAAGGCTAAATACTTGAATCTACCGATAGTGTACTAGTACCGTGAGGGAAAGGTGAAAAGAACCCCGGTGAGGGGAGTGAAATAGAATCTGAAATCATATGCTTACAATGAGTCGGAGCCTCAATTTATTGGGGTGACGGCGTGCTTTTTGTAGAACGAGCCAACGAGTTAATTTGTGCAGCTGGTTAAGCCCAGGGGGCGGAGCCAAAGTGAAAGCGAGGATGAATAGTCCGAACAATAAAGTTGCACTGATTAGACCCGAAACCAGGTGACCTAACCATGGGCAGGCTGAAGCGACTGTAACAGGTCGTGGAGGGCCGAACCCACCAGAGCTGAAAATCTGGGGGATGACCTGTGGTTAGCGGAGAAATTCCAATCGAACTTGGAGATAGCTGGTTCTCTCCGAAATAGCTTTAGGGCTAGCGTCGTATATTAACCTTTGGGGGTAGAGCACTGAATAGGCTAGGGGGCGCAAGCTTACCAAACCTAAATAAACTCCGAATACCAAAGGCCATTACTACGGCAGTCAGAACGTGGGGGCTAAGCTTCACGCTCAAAAGGGAAACAGCCCAGATCGCCATCTAAGGTCCCTAAATCTATGCTAAGTGGAAAAGGATGTGGAGTTGCATAAACAACCAGGATGTTGGCTTAGAAGCAGCCATGCATTTAAAGAGTGCGTAATA
>JBAXEY010000059.1:0-2874 GCA_037140175.1 bacterium
TCGCCAAAGTTTGCTATTTGGAACTAAGTTCCCAAGTATGAAAAAAGACGAAATTCGTAAGAAATACGTCTTTTTTATTTGACCCCGAGAGTGCATAGAACCAATTATCCTAAAAATTAGATTAATTTCCTCAGCTTTCTCTCAGTTAACTTTATTAAAGTTTATATGTTAAAATCAATTTAAGAGTTAAATAAGTAAGAGGTTTTTGTGAGAGTGTTGAAAAGAGGAATAAAAAATGCATTCAGGAATTGGATTAGAACATTCTCAATTGTTATAATTTTAAGTCTTAGCGTAGGATTGGCATTGACGATGCTGATAGCGAGACAGGCAGTACAGCAAAAAATTGAATCAGTAAAAAGCTCCGTTGGTAATACGGTATCAATTTCACCAGCAGGAATGAGGGGATTTGAAGGTGGTGGAGAAGCTTTGGCAGATGAACAAGTAGCAAAAGTTCAAAAACTTGAGCACGTTTCCTCTGTTACAAAAACTTTAAATGATCGTTTATCTGCTACGGATAGTAATTTGGTGTCATCAATTGATGCTGGCACACTCGGAGAAAGATTTTCCCAACGTAGCGGTCAAACGTTTACTCCCCCACAGGATGAAGTAAGACCTAATCAAAACTCTCAGGGTACTAGAAGTTTTACGCCGCCTATAACTGTTTTGGGAACAACTGATCCAACAAATTTATCTTCAACCTTGGGAGGCGGTTCATTCAAACTAGAAAGCGGCAATGTTTTTGATGTGAATAGTGCAGATAGTATAGCACTCATTGGTAAAAACCTAGCTTTAAAAAATAATTTAAAAGTCGGATCGACTTTTAGTGCATACAACACACCCATTAAAGTGGTAGGAATTTTTGATTCTGGAAATAACTTTTCAAACAACCAGGTTATTATTCCGATTACAACTTTACAAAAGCTAACTAGTCAAGCTGGACAAATAACATCTGCAACAGTAAAAGTAGACTCAGTCGCCAATATTGATGCCGTAACAGAATCAATAAAAGGCGTTCTTGGAGATAAGGCCGATATAACAAATAGTGCAGAACAAGTAAAGCAAGTTGTGACGCCTTTAGAAAATATAAAAAGTATATCAACCATCAGCTTGATTGGATCATTGATTGCTGGCTCAATTATTATTTTGTTAACAATGATTATGATTGTTCGTGAAAGAAGGAAAGAAATAGGAGTTCTTAAGGCTATTGGGGCTAGCAATATAAAGGTTACTATACAATTTGTAACTGAGTCACTAACGCTAACAGTATTAGGTGCTTTTTTCGGGCTTATTATTGGTGTATTTGGGAGCAATCCAGTTACCAAACTATTAGTTCAAAATTCTACCAATACAGCAAACAATTTTGGCCCCGGCTCTGGGGGTGGGAGAGGACTTGGTCGTATGATGGAATTTACAGGAATGAGAAATATCCAGGCAAATGTTGGCTGGGAGATTATAGTTTATGGATTATTGGTAGCGCTAGTGATCGCAATAGTCGGTAGTGCTATTCCATCCTGGTTTATATCTAAAATTAGACCTGCTGAAGTAATGAGGAAGGAATAATAATCGAGTGAAATATGTTAAAAGTTGAAAATATAAAAAAAGAATTTGTATCCGGAGATCAAACCGTTAAAGCGGTTGATGGAGTTAACCTAAATATTCCAACAGGAACGTTTAGTGTAATAATTGGTAAAAGCGGAAGCGGTAAAAGTACTTTGTTGTCGTTGTTAGGAGCTTTGGATACGCCAACCTCGGGTAGTATAGAAGTTGATAAACAGGACGTAACCAAGCTCAGTGATCGAAAATTAAGTTTGTATCGATGCAATAAGATAGGTTTTGTTTTCCAGGGTTACAATTTGATTCCCAATCTAACAGCTTTAGAAAATGTAATGTTACCGATGGAATTTGCAGACAAAAGCTTAACTGAAAGTAAAATAAGAGCAGAAAAATTATTAGTCGAAGTTGGCATCACTGACCAAAAACAAAATCGCAAACCAGCGCGATTATCTGGTGGAGAACAACAAAGGGTGGCTATTGCAAGAGCGTTAGCTAACCAGCCAAAATTAATATTAGCCGACGAGCCAACAGGAAATCTAGATAGCCATACGGGCAAATTGATTGTTGATTTACTTAGAAAATTAGCTAAAGACGAAAAAACAACAATTATAGCTGTTACACATGATGAGAGTATAGCGAAATTAGCCGATGTCACCTTTACGTTAAAAGACGGCAAATTAACGAAATAGGAGGTAGTTTACATGAACCAAGATAAAAAAAATACATTTTTGCCACTCATTATTGCTGGGATGATAATTGTAATATTTTCATCTTTTTTTGGTGGCATGTATTATGGAAAATCCAACGCAAGTCAAGCGGGAGATAAAACATTTCAGAATAGTAAAAACAATTTTCAGCGAAACGGAAATATGCCAACCGGACCTGGTCGAATGCAGGTCGATAGGCCAGTTATTGGTGAAGTAACCACAATATCAGGCAAAATGATTACAATTAATTCACAAAATGATGGAAGTAAGACAGTCTCGATGGCTGACAATACCAACATTACAAATAATGGTGCG
Organism: bacterium; assembly: GCA_037140175.1. Taxonomy (GTDB): domain Bacteria; phylum Patescibacteriota; class CPR2; order UBA1875; family CAIMLA01; genus CAIMLA01. Next base: position 2,577 of record JBAXEY010000059.1, read on the forward strand.
GATGCTACCTTAGGGGATATAAAGGTTGGCGATACGCTAATGGTGACTGGTCAGGTCAATACCGATGGTTCAGTTAAGGCTCAAATGGTTAGAATAAACCCAACAATCAATACTACAAGAAGCCCAGGCATATCACAGTGAGAGGGTTTTGAAAAGTTAGCATTTAATAGCAAGGCTTACTGATTATAAATCGGTGCAATAACAAAAGAAGTAATATGAATAAAAAATGGGGAATATTACTTTTTGATCTGTACCCCCAAAAGTAGACACAAGTGTCACATTTCTTTGTGACAGGTTA
>JBAXEY010000060.1:0-2696 GCA_037140175.1 bacterium
GGTCTATGATCCGAAGGTACGGGATGTTTCGGCCGCTCCGTTTACTGATCGTATTGTTCATCACGCCATCGTTAGAAAGATTGAACCCCTTTTTGAACGAATTTTTATCTTTGATAGTTACGCTTGTAGAAAGGGCAAGGGAACCCATGCCGCTGTTCTGCGGTTGCAACACTTTCTTCGTTCAGCGCATGATAAATATGGAGAGTTCTATCTTTTGCGGGCTGATATTCGGAAGTTTTTTGCCAGCATTGACCATAATATACTTTTAGCTCTTTTGGCCAAGCAGATCCATGATCCAAAAACGCTTGAACTTTGTCAGCACATCATTGCTTCTTACCACGAGCCATGTGCTGAAGACGCGCCGGTTAGCTCACCTTTGAATCCTTCTCTATTCGGAGAGCAATTAACTCTGAGTAATTTATTACCGCCAAAGCTGCCCCTTTTAGGTCAACCGATTGGTAATCTCACTAGCCAATTATTTGCCAATATTTATCTTAATCACCTTGATCAGTATGTCAAACATACTTTGACTGAACCTTATTATCTCCGCTATATGGATGATTTTTTAATTATCCACCCCAAAAAAGATCATCTAAATGAGGTCAAGGTGGCTCTTGAGGAGTTCGCTAACTCAAATCTCCATCTAGTGTTAAACCAAAATAAAAGCAATGTCCATAAATTTATTCAGTATGAACGGTTTGTTGGTTATGATGCGGGACCTTTCGTCCGTCGTTTGTCCAAGCCGACCGTTCAGCGTTTTTTACGGCGCTTGAAAAAGACTCATCTTCAAAAAGGAGAAAGAGCCGCGCGTGCGAGTTGGTCTCAATTTGATGCTTATGCTAGTTTTGCTCATAGTCAAGGCTTGCTAAGGAAAATCAATCCTTTTGATAAAAAAGATAGCTGTGACTCAATACAAACTTTATTATAGACTTGGGCAGCGTAAGCTTATGGCGTGGTTTCATCCGCGGTGGCAATTGGAACAATACTTCGAATGCCGGTGCGTTCAATTTGAATCTGAACAATACGCCCACGAATACCAATACCAATATCGGGTTTCGGGTCGCCAGGAGCTTCAATCTCCACCAGAAAGTTTATTTTTTTATTTCTGGCTGCAAGAATTGTGGTTAATTACGGTTGCTACAAGCGTGCAAGATGATCTCCCGTTTGTGCTGTCCCAGCCTGTGTGTGTCTTTTTCACACTGTGGCTAAAGAGGAGAGTTGGGGGCGAATCCTTCGTGGATACGAACTTTCGCCCTCGACGGTCGTTGGCCTTTGCTTGTGGATAAGCTGATGGTCTTTCGTAAAACCTGGGAATATCTCTTTTGGCTCCGTCCTGCCATAGCCGGCTTTACCAAGACCCATAAGTATAGTTTAGGTGTAGAAATGCAAGCTAATGCCATGCAGCTTATTAGACTTATTATCAGCGCCAACTATGCAGAAGATAAAGGGGATTTGATCGAATCGGCTTTGGTTGAAAATGAGGTTCAACGAGTCTATCTTAGGCTTGCTTTTGAGTATAAGCAGATTAGTCGACGTCGCTTTGAATTTAGTACGGCCAAACTTGATGAAATTGGCCACCTCCTTCGTGGTTGGTCTCGTCAGCAGAATCGGTAACAAAAAACCTATTGGTCAAACTCTTCTTTGTTTCCTCATTTACAAGTAGAAAAAAGTTAATAGTCGAAGCGGTTTTTTATTTCTGATTTAATAAATCTAAATAATAACAAAATTATTACACTTCAAAATGGAGTTTATGATTTTGTCTTTTTCGGCATACCCGGGTGAAAAACCACTTTTTCTGAAAAGTCGATGTCCACATGATAGGCAAGCTGTAGACGGAAAATTTCTCGCTAAACTTATGTCCATAAATTATTTTAGCTGCATTTGTAATCTCGGTCATTGAGTGGTGATCCTTCATAATAAAGTATAAATCAACATAATCTTTCCATTTCGCTCTTCGGCCAAGAGCATAAGCCTTCATGGCAGCGAGAGCTAATAGTTCAGGCATTTTTAGATCACTAATTTTTTTTGAAAAACTAATATGATAGGGATAATATAAAAAGGTTAGTCTTACTTGATTGAAAATAAGTTCGTATTGGTCCTTCTCATCTCTAATAACCTGCTCTATTTTCCCTTTCTTAACAATCATGTTTCTAATCTTGGTATTTTCAAAGGGCTGATTAGAAAACAAATCAAAATCGATTGATTGACGGTGGCCAAGATAAAGCGCGATAGCGGTCCCCCCACCAAACCAAAGTCTTTCGAAAAAATCGATAGAGATGGTAGCAATTCTTTTTGGCTATCAGTTAATATTTCTTGATGCATGGTTAAAGTATAGTTTAAAATAATTAACGACTTTAGGATCAAAATTATGTCGATTTGAGTTAACCTTTTTGTAAAAGATTTCTGCTATTTTTTTTGATCCTGTTATACTAATCGCTTTTTTAACATCAAGCCATTCACCATACTCCAAAATACTCTCGACAATAATCTCGTCTGAGAGATTTTCGTAGTCTCTTGTTGACCAAAAAAGAAATGGTCTTTTAGCGGCAAATTCTTGCAATGTCATGCTTTTATTATACCATTTAATATACTTTATAGGCATAGCAAACCTTACACATAAAATGCAAAACCCTGTGTGCTATTTTGAGGAACCATGCGGAGCCCCACACACAGGGATTTACTTGTATCTTTATTAT
>JBAXEY010000061.1:0-2483 GCA_037140175.1 bacterium
GAAGATACTTTAAGAAAACAACAGAAGTTGTTACCGATGTACTCGACCGGAATAACCCCTTGACAAAGGGAATAATTGGTGCTAAGTTAATGCCAATAAAAACAAAAACACTTCGCGAGAGGTGTTTTCTTTGTAGAAGGTTGTAAGGTCATAAAAGCCTAGGATTTCTGTAAACAGAACGAGTGAGGGAGGTGAATTATGACTTTCAGAGGCGGCGGAGATGATGGAGCTCCGGACATCGACACGAGTGATTACTCGTATGAAGTCGGTGAGGGGAGCGGTACTCCAGAAAGCAACTCTGATAACTATGGCGACGAGTCGTCGCCGTGATCAAACGGCTAGTTCCTTTGTCCCAGGGGGCGTATCGCTTCGGCGATACGCCCCCAACACTTTATAAAAGTTTTTTGATTTCACTCTTCAATTTATCATCAATATTGCCAAGAAAGGAAAAACCAATCTTTTCCTTTACAAAATATTGTTTTGATAAGTTTGAGATATCATCTTTTGTGATACTATTGATGATATTAGTCTTGTCTTTGCTGGTTTGAACTTTGTTTTTATAAAGGGCTTGATAAGCAATATTATAAGCAAACGGAGATGGTTTTTCTTCTTCGAAAAGCAGATTTGAAAGGATTACGTTCTTTGCCTTATCAAAATATTTATCACTAATACTATTTTTCAAAAGATCAAAACATTCTAACGTAGTTTGAAGCGTCTCTATTATCTTTTCTTTGTCGGTAGCGATTATCGAAAAAATAGCTCCGGTATTACTATAAAAACGAGTAAAAGCGTTGGCGGAATATGTTAGACCCTTTTCTTCCCTAAGTTTTTCAAATAAAAGAGATGAAAGTATGTGGGCTGTGATCCTAGATTGGTATTCTCGACTGTCGTTTATACCGAATGTTTCTGTCCCAAAACTAAAATTAATCTGTTTAATGTCCCGTGCTTTGAATATTACTCTATTTAATACGGGGCTAGTCTCGTTTAATTGCTGGGGTTGTAAGCCTCGTTTAATACTTCCTAGATTTTTTTCCGCCTTAGTCAAAATATTTTCAATGGGCTGTGACGAGCAGACCGTCAAAAGCATATTATTTGCGTTATAGAAAGTGTGGTAAAAATCGGAGACCATAGCAGGGGTAATCTTGCTAATGTTATTAATCTCTACTTCTATTTGACGCTTTAGCGCCACGTTCTCAAAAATTGTTTGTGGCATTAGAGACCAGCCAAGGTACTCACTTGGCCGATCAATTAATCTTTGTAATTCTTCGGTGATTATTCTTTTTTCGTGTTCGATATCTTCATTTTTAATTAATCCATTTTGGAGTAACTCAGCCAATACTTCAAAAGACAAATCAATATATTTATCGGTAACTTTGATCGGATAGTGCCAAGCATCTCTGCTGGTGTTGCCGTTGATAGAACCACCAGTTTTTTTGATAGCCTCAGTTAGATCCAAACGGTTGGGGTATTTTTTTGTCCCAGCGAATAAAATATGTTCCAAAAAATGAGACAAACCTACCTGGTTGTCAGCCTCAAACAAGGCACCACCCTTGAGAAACATTTTAACCTCAGTGGATCTCATGAAAGGGAAGTTAAAATAGAGAACCTTTATTCCATTCGAGAGAAAATATTCTTTGTATTCTTGCATATTTAGTGATCCTTTTGGCTTATTATAGCATAAATACCTGCAATTTCAGGACAAATATTGTTCTATAAAACTGAATCCGCCTGTTGTTTTATGGTGAGGAGAAGTTTATAATTGAGCTTATAAAACAGAAAAGGCTTAATAACCTATCCTTGAACTTCAATTCACATAAATGACCCGAAAATATCTTTTTGTTAAGGTTTATGATAAAATTCAAAAGGTGAAGATAATCGAGAAAACAGAAACACGAAGATTAATATTGGTGCCTATAACATTGATGTATGCACCTAGCATATTTGAAGAGTTTACAGAAGAAATTGTTAAGTATATGTCTCCATCTTCACCAAAACAGATTTCTGAGACAAAATCTTGGATAAATAAAGTAGTCGCAGAAAATCAGACAGGTAAAAGTTATGTTATGGTGATTCTTAAGAAAGAAACGAATGAATTTATTGGTGGGTGTGGCATCCACAATATTGATACTAAGACACCCGAATTTGGAATTTGGACTAAAGAGTCCTCACACGGAAATAAATATGGTAGAGAGACAATACATGCTCTAAAAAAATGGGCTGATGATAATCTTGATTATGATTATATTAAATACCCAGTTGCAGTAAAAAATATAGCTAGCAGAAAAATACCAGAATCCTTAGGAGGGGTAATTGACCATAAGTATTTTGATCATAATGGATCTGGTGTTAGCCAACTTTTGGCAGAATATAGAATATATCCGAATTGATATGATAATTACCCAACTAGAACTGGTAATTATCTATTAATAGATCACAATAACTTTTTGCTAAGACGTTTATGTTAATGCCTAAATGTTTTTAGA
>JBAXEY010000062.1:0-2440 GCA_037140175.1 bacterium
GGTATGTGCTTGTTGTCTTAGCTTCCGTTGCTCCAATCATTGAAAAAGGTTTACTCTCTTATATGTCAGGACTAAAAATAAAGAAGATAAACGACTATCTTCCAAATGATCTTAGGAGTACAAAACAAGCTCAAAGATCAGGCATCGTTGAAGTCAAACTTGCAAGCGACTTTGTTTTTCCTCTTAAAGAGCACAAAAATCTCTCCGAATATGATCCGATTTCATATCTAACCGGCAATATGACAAAATTAAAATCGACTGAAATAATGGTCTTCCAAGTGGTGGTAACTCCCCTAAGTCGATTTATTCACCGGACGGAGTATAAGCGGGTTACGAGACTAAAGCAGCAAATTTATCTTAATCGACAAATTGGCGACGAGCTTTTTCAAACACCATGGCGAAAAACGTTTTCCTCTTCTCCGTTACAGATTATCCGGGTAAGTTTAAAGGTAATTGAGTTTGTGTTCAAATTTCTTATTAGCATCCCGATTGCATTCTGGGACACAAAAGGTAGCAGAGTGCCGTTTTTAGCCAAGAAGCCTATCAAAAACCAAGGGGGAGAGGTTAGTAACCCTTATGAAGAAGAATTACAGATAGGGATCAAAAATAAACTTGATCAGCCGCTCTTTGAGACATCCCTTCGTCTACTAATCTGTTCAGACGAATTAAGCGAATATAAGCAACGGCGGGCCGGTTTTTTAGCCTCATTTGAGTCATTCAAAAATACATATCAGTCGCTTGTGTTAAAAAACCGAAAATTTAGAAAGCCGTCGTTCCAAGCCTTTATCGCAAGGAGAGTCTCACTCGCTTGTAATCCGGTTCTCTCAGTCTCAGAACTAAGCGATATCTACCACTTTCCTCATACCGATACGACCAAGACCGAGGATTTGATCAAAAGTCTTAGCCAAGACTTACCGGCTCCATTGTCGATCAAAAACAATACCGATCTTGACGTGACCTTTGGCTTTAACTCTTATGGAAACACTACCTCTAAAATTGGTCTGACGGATGATGATCGATCTCGGCATGTGTATTTGATTGGCCAAACAGGTTCCGGCAAATCAACGATAATTCATCACATGGCCGCAGATGATATCAGAAAGGGACGTGGCTTGGCTGTAATTGACCCTCACGGTGATCTTGCCGAAGGATTACTTTATACAATTCCACAGACGAGATTTAATGATGTAATTTACTTAAATCCCTTTGATATTAAGCATCCAATTGGAATTAATCTCTTGGAACTAACCGAGGATCTTTGTGATGACGAGCTGGAACTTGAAAAAGAATTGGTCTGTGAGAGTGTTATCTCAATTTTCAGAAGGGTATTTCGAAAAGATGAGAACGTTGATTCTCACCGGATTGAATATATTTTAAGAAATGCTATTTATACTTCATTCGCTGTCCCGAATCGGACAATATTTACGGTATACGAGTTACTAACGGACCCCAATTTCAAGAAAAGTGTGATTAGGAATCTAACCGACGAAAATTTGATCAACTTTTGGAAAAATGAATTCGGCAAAGCCGGAGATTATCAGGTCGTTAAAATGGTCAGTGGTGTTACCGCCAAGATCGGGCGTTTTCTTTTTTCACCGATTGCAAAAAGGATTCTAGAACAGCCCCACTCCACGATAAATTTTGATGATGTTGTAGATAATGGGAAGATTTTAATTTGTAACTTAGCTGAAGGCAAACTCGGAGAGGATACAGCTCAACTTTTAGGGACAACGATTATTGCAAAAATTCATCTGGCAATGACAAAAAGAGCTCAAGTTGGGATGAAAAATCGAAGACCATTTTATCTTTTCGTTGATGAATTCCAGAATTTTGCTACTAGTTCATTCACAAAATTATTATCAGGGGGAAGGAAGTATGGTTTACGCATTGCCATCGCTGAGCAATCTACAGCCCAACAGGATGATCGCAATATAGTAAACGTCGTTTTGGCCAATGTCGGTACGGTCGTTTGTTTTAGGACGGCTAGTCCAGTTGACGAAGACTTAATGTTGCCGCAATTTGCCCCAAGAGTTATCCGAGGCGACATTGCCAATCTTCCCCGCCATCGTTTTTACATCAAACTCGCTGCACTTGAACCGGAAGATACATTTTCTGGCGAAACCTTTCCAATTACAATCAAGAAAGATCAGGATAAATATAGTGGCCTAATCGAAGCATCAAGAAAAAATTATGCAATAGTTTACGAAAAACCCAAATCAAAACCGAAAGAAACTGAAAAGATAACGACGCTTAGAAACGACAAGAAGGCAGTCGTAGCTGAGGATATCAGTACTCTTGTTTAAGGCAGAAACATAGTGTCAACCAAATGACACTATTAATGGCTAGTTTCGTGCTTAATTTCCTGAAAATCGCTCCTCTAATATTTATATATTAATATAAGGTTAAACTGAATAATAAAATCTAATTATCAATATGAAAC
>JBAXEY010000063.1:0-2438 GCA_037140175.1 bacterium
AATCATAAAAACACCTCAAAAATAAGGTGTTTTTATGGCAGTGTTTATTATATCTATTGAATTTTGATGCTAGGGCCCATAGAGGTGGTCAAATAGATACTCTTTATATATGTTCCCTTGACTCCACTGGGACGTACTTTCGTAATTGTATTTACTAGTTCGTCATAATTCATTTTTAGATCAGCTTCACTAAATGAAACTCGTCCTATGACGGTGTGGACAATTCCACTTTTATCAACTCTATATTCAATCATTCCACCTTTTAGATCCTTGATGACTTTACCGATATCGTTTGTGACTGTGCCAACCTTAGGATTAGGCATAAGGCCTTTGGTCCCAAGAATCTTCCCAATCTTACCTAGTGAAGGCATCATATCAGGTGTAGCCACTACGACTTCAAAGTCGAGCCAACCCTTTTCTATCTTTGCTATTATCTCAGCCCCACCTACGGAGTCAGCACCTGCATCTTTGGCTTCCTTCTCTTTTTCTGGACTGACGATAGCACAAACTTTTTTGGTCTTGCCTGTCCCTGCTGGCAAAACTAGGCTGCCCCGAACTTGTTGATCAGCATTAGCAGGATCGACATTCAGACGGATATGTATCTCTACAGCAGAATCAAATTTGACGATCGAGGTTAACTTGGTTAACTTAATTCCCTCTTCTGGTGAATAAACCTTATCTTTTTCAACTTGCTCAACCGCCATTCGATATTTTTTAGAATGTTTCTTTTCACTGTTTTTGAGTTTGTTCTTTTGAGTTTTTTTCGTTTTCTCGTCAGACTTTGAAGCTTCTGCTTTTTTCTCTCTTTTTTTGGATGCGGTCTTTTCGTCTTGTTTTAAGTCAGCTTTCACTTCCGCCTGGGTTACTTCTTCGGCAGCGGCCTTCTTGCTTTCCTTAGTCGTTGTTTTTTTCTTTGTTGTTTTTTTATCTGCCATCTTTTCTCCTTTGTGGTTCTAGCGGTCAATAACCTCCCACATTGTTATATTAAACTTTCAATCTTTGTCTGTTATTTTTCTACTTCTATGCCCATCGATCTAGCCGTGCCAGCAATCACTTTTTCTGCTTGTTCTATAGAGTTTGCATTTAAATCTTCCATTTTTGCTTCAGCCACATTTCTAAGCTGTTGTTTAGTTAGCTTACCAACTTTTTCCTTTTTTACTGATCCTGAGCCTTTGGCTAAACCTAGTTCTTTTTTAATTAGTTCAGCCGCTGGAGATTGTTTCATAATAAAATCAAATGACCTGTCCTCGTAGATAGTAATCACACACGGAATTACAGTTCCCATCTTGTCTCGTGTTTTTTCATTGAAAGCATTACAAAAATCCATAATATTAATACCTGTCGGCCCTAGAGCAGTTCCAATAGGAGGCGCTGGGTTTGCTTGCCCGGCCTGAACTTGTACTTTTACCTTCTTTAAAATCTTTTTTGCCATATGATTCCTTTCGTCACAGCTTTTGACCATTAGCTATTCGCTTTTGGCAAACGACTAACGCAAATAAGCTTTTATATTTTCTTAACTTGTAGTGAGTCCAGCTCCACTGGTGTCTCGCGGCCAAACATATTGACCATAACCCTAATCTTACCCTTTTCTTGATCGACATGATCAACGGCTCCATCAAAACCTTTAAATGGCCCATCGGTGATATTGACTAAATCGCTTGGATCCAAGTCTATCTTGTATTTGGGCTCTTCTAAGCCCATTCTCTTTTGTAGAGTCATGACTTCTCCCTCGCTCATCGGAATCGGCGTAGTCCCTGAGCCAACAAATCCAGTTACCTGAGGAGTATTTCTAACTACGTACCAACTTTCATCTGTGACCACCATATCAACCATCACGTAACCAGGAAAAATTCTTTTTTCAACGGTTCGTCTTCGGCCATTTCGGATTTCAATCGTTTTTTCTTTCGGCACGATACAATCAAAGATCTTATCCTCCATATGTAAGGTTTTAATCCTCTGTTTTAAGTTTTCGGTTACTCTCTCTTCGTATCCTGAATATGTATGAATTACATACCATTGACGACCTTCACTGCGTTGTTTTGCCATTTATCTCTCCTATTTTTTCAAAGTCAGAAACCAAGTCAATAATTTGCTATAGAAATAATCATAAAACCCTAGAAAAATACCAACCACAATTACTAAAATAATTACAGTAACCGTAATGTTTATTACATGCTTTCGAGTCGGCCAGACTACTTTTGTTAGTTCGTCTTTAGACTCTTTGAAATACCTAAAAGCTTTTTTTATTCTTTTCATTTTTTCTGGTTTTTTAAAAAAGCCTCGCGGCTTTTCTTTAAAAATAATAGCTGATATAAGCTTAAATGTCAATAATATTTTAATCTGTTTGGTCTATTTTTGCCAAATTTTGCATATCTCCAATTTCATGTCTTGGGTGAGATACATAGGTTACACATCTGATAGAATATTAGAACAATATT
>JBAXEY010000064.1:0-2413 GCA_037140175.1 bacterium
GTGCAAAAATTGCGCAAGGATCTCAGAGTGCCGGAACCAGTTTCGTGACGAACCTGGTGAGGCGGGGGTGAGGATTCAACGGAGTTGAAATTCCGAACACATTAATAATAGGTTTTTATGTAGGGTGGACACAAAGAGAAACAAGAAATGAACAAGCAAAGCTTGCAAGAAAATATTTTCAACAAAGTATAATATCTCATGCTCATCACCGAAGTCGAAGCCTACCTAAACGAACTTGGCGAACCAAAATTCCGCCTCAAACAGATTCAAACAGCTATCTATACCCAATTCGTCAAAAACTTCTCAGACATCACTACTCTTTCGCTTTCTCTTCGTACAAATCTCCATACTAAATTCGGAGTAATAAATTCCCTCAAAGTTCTTCACTCCGTCTCCGGAAGCCAAGTCGAAAAAGTTTTATTCGAAACCAAAAATGGCAATCTTATCGAAGCAGTCAAACTTTCCTACAAAGCAACCAGTGAACGAGGTGCTCATACCGCCCTTTGTATTTCTACCCAATCAGGCTGTGCCATGGGTTGTCAATTTTGTGCTACGGGCGCAATTGGCTTCAAACAAAATCTTTCTGCTGATGAAATCGTCAGTCAATATCTGTATTTTCGTCAGCGCGGCGACACCATCGATTCGATTATCTTCATGGGAATGGGCGAACCATTTGTCAATCCAGATAATTTATTTACCTCTTTATATCTTTTTACAGATAAGAATTTACTTGCACTCTCTCCCACTAGACTCTCTATTTCTACTGTTGGTATCATCCCAGGAATCGAAAGACTGATCAAAGAATATCCCCATGTGAACCTAACATTTTCTCTTCATTCTCCCTTTGACGACCAACGAAGTAAATTTATGCCTGTAAATAAAACTTACCAAATCAACGAAGTTTTCAAAGTTTTAGATAAATATATTGAAGAAACCAAAAATCGCGTCTTCATCGCCTACACCCTCCTCAAAGATTTCAACGACTCCGAATCTCATGCTCTAGCACTCACCAACCTTATCAAGACCAATACTCATACTTCATATCTATATCACGTCAATCTTATTCGTTACAACCCCTGCCCCAGTGAAGTGATTTTTGAACGTTCCGAGCCAGAAGCAGTCAAAGCCTTTCAAGAAATCTTGGAGAAAAGTCGTATCAGTAATACTCTTAGACAGGATTTCGGTGTCGACATCGACGCCGCCTGCGGCCAACTCTATGCCACATATTCCAAAAAATAGCCATAAAAAAACCACCCTCAAAAATCTGAGAGTGGCTAGGAAAAATCACGGGCTAGGAAAAGTGGAGGGACTTACTTTCCTCAGAATATGAGACATTCCAATCAGCTCCATACCACTGAAGAATCTTATCTAGCGCAAATTTCTGAGCAATTGGGGCCAGGCTTTCATAGCCGTCAAGGCTCTCGACTGAAACATAAAAAACCCACGACCTCACGGATCGGGGTTTTAGGGAATTACAAACAAAGTTTGCCCTGTATCCTTCTTGCCTTGTTCCTCAATATACTTTTTAACCACAACCTCATTTGCTCCCACAGTTGACACGAAATAGCTGTCTGACCAAACAGAGTCAGTTCCCCAGTAGACCTGTTTCAAGAAGGGGAATTTTTGCTTTAACTCTCGAGCGGTATTTTGCTTAATCAGTCCCACTGCTTTCCCAACAGACATAGTTGGCGGCAAGGAGACTAGCAGGTGAACGTGATCCTCATCATGATTTGCAATCTCAAACCTAATGAGTGGATAGTGGTCAGTGATTTCCGCCAACTTAATTTCGAAGTAGGCAAAAACTCCTTGATTAAATACCCGTCTTCGATACTTCGACACCAGTACTATGTGATAGTTACACTGATAAACACAGTGGGGCAAATGGATGTACTTCATATACATCAGATTTTAGTCCAACAACGAAGGATGCAGGGATAACTTCCTCCCTCGCCCTAACGGGACGGGGATTCAAGTATGGAAGTGTTGAACCCCTCGACTAACGCAACTAGCTCTTGATTCTGTTTATTTTTGTCAATCAAGGTTTTATTGCTTTTGCTAATTTCTTCGATCTCATTTGATAAGGAAGTGATTTTCGTGTCAAGATTTGACCTGTACAAAGTAACCAATTTCTTAATATCAGTAGCAAGTTCCTTGCTAGTTTTTGTAGTTCTATCCTCAACAATAGTTTTAAGATCTGCTGGAAAATTTTCAAAAGAAGGATTGGATGAATATTCCACCACAAAGTCTACAGACTCTTTAGTTAGAGGGTTAAAGTATTCTGCAATCAAGTTACTTGATGAAGTTGTCAGTAATGCCAGTGAATTTTTCTTCGTTGTTAAATCAGAACTCACCTTTTGGAATGCTTCAATCTCTTTATCTGTTAACAAGGCTGTAACTTTTAGTTCATCAATCT
>JBAXEY010000065.1:0-2238 GCA_037140175.1 bacterium
AGATACTTTAAGAAAACAACAGAAGTTGTTACCGATGTACTCGACCGGAATATAGGCTGGAGGTTAGGTGCTTACTATGATAATATGATCATAAAATAGGGGGGGACAGAGGAATCTGTTCCTTTATTCTTTGTACCTTGAGGAGGGGCAATGCCACCAATGATAGATAGAGTGATTTTGGCTAAATGGGAAGCTCGACTAGGGCTTTCACCGACTAGGACCTACCGAGTCAAAAGAAGTCAGATCACAAGCTCTTACAAACGCTTGAGCCATATCGCTGGATATTGCGAAGCAGATGACACAATCTATTATTCACGTAAACTGGATGAATGGACGATAGTCCACGAGCTTCTGCACAAGAAATACCCAGAACTTTCTCATCGTGAGGTAAAAAAACTCACCGATGAAACCATGAGCAGAGAAAGAAATTAAGCAAAGCTCAGGCAAGACAGCAAGAACCAGTCGTACTATAGCCCGTTCAAGGAAGAACCCAATCAACTTCGGTTGAAGTTCCGGTTCTTCCGGGATCGGGCTTTTCCATTTATGAGATACAAAAACATTGTATTGCGTTTCATTATATATATGTCCTTCGTGCTATTCGCCCCCCAGATAGCGCCACTTGTAGGCAAATTTGAAGCGATGGAAGTATTTGCTTGCATCAAGATTTAGATGAGAATATAATTATTACAAATGATTGAAGAAACAAACATAAACAACCAAAATCAATCAGATGAGAGTAGAACAACCAGTAGTATTAAAACAATATTTATTGTTTTAATAGCTGGTTTTTTATTGCTGTTTGCTGGTTTGGCCGTCTGGTATTTTCTCGGTCAGACCGACAAAGGCAAGCCAGGAACAAATAAGAGTGAGGCGGAGAAGAAAGCTGCAATAGTGGCCAGTCAGGAATGTGGAGAGTTGATACCAGATGGTGGGACGCTTACTTCACCGGCACCTTTCACACCGACATTAAGGGCAAAGATTACTGGTCTCTATGATAGAACTAGGGCGGTTTGTGGCTGGGAAGTTGATGGGGAAACTCTGCCAAACACTTTTTCGTATAAAGGCTATTGTATATTCAAAGGCAGAACCTTCACGACACCAGGTAAGCATACGATCGAATATAAGGTAGATTATCTGAGCGGTTGCCCAAAAACAACCACAATTACGGTTAAATAAAATATAAACACTACGTAAATATATAATCAGATATAGGAGAAAACCCCTTGGATAATAATGAAAATATGAACCTTAGTGATAGCGAAAACAATAAACCTAGGTTTAGTTTGAAAACAATTTTAGTTATTTTATTAATCATGATTATGATTTTGACCGTTGCGGGGTTTGTGTGGTGGTATTTTAAGGCGAAGGCAACCAAAGTAAACGTCGAAAAGACAGCCACAGAGGAAATAGCCGAAAACGGATGTGGGAAAATAGTGACAGAGGATGGTAAAACTGAGGGCATGGCTCCATGGCAGCCAATAGTCAAAGCAAGGATAACAGGAATTATTTCAAAGGATAAAGAAATCTGTCATTGGGTTGTTAACGGAGAAGATTTAGGTAACTACAAGCCATATGGTGATTATTGTACTCTCTACGATTTGGATTTTATTCAACTCGGCTATTATAAAGTTAGCCTTGATGTAGAAGGCTTAGAGAACTGCCCCAAGGATATATTATTGAAAGTGACGAGTTTGGATAAGAAAGAGACAGACGAACAGGCCAAAATAATTGAAAAGATAGAAGCCGGAGCAACCGTAGAAGAAATCGAACTTTTAGAAAGTCATAAGATTCGTAAATATTAGCATTAAAAATGGAAATAAACACTTAATGACAGATTCAAAAAGAAGCATCAACGACAAATCTTTTCGCGCTATTTATCTGGTAAGTTGCCTACTGGCTATATTTTTAATTTCTACAGTAGGTATTTTAGCTAAAACACTTATAACAAAAGGGCCAACTGTCGCTGCCCATACTGATCACTCAATAGATGGTGTCTGTGGGACAACACATATGACGTGTATCAATGATCCTAAGCATGGCAAATGTGGTAGTCCAAGACCTAGCCAAAACTGTGATTATCCTAACTTTATGGTGAATTTTATTTCAAATGGAGCAGGGAAACCATTTGATCAACCCCCAGATGATGACAAGGCGAGATGGTCTTGTCAGGGAATGCGCGGCGGGAAAACAAACCAATGTGAATCTAACGACCCAGTAACAGTAACTCCTCCTCCCACC
>JBAXEY010000066.1:0-2033 GCA_037140175.1 bacterium
ATTTTGACTTGAGATTATACCAGATTTGTTACCGATGTATTTCAACCTACGCAGAATACTTCAACGTTTAACAAAACATATTTATCTAAACTGCTATTAATTCATAAACATTGAAACACTCTATATAGCGAAAACCCAGCATGGGCTCTCGCTATAGCTGGGCTATTACATTTTGGTACAGTCAGATTCATCATCTTCATCGTCTTGTTCTAGTTGTTGGCATTGGTCGCATTTTGAAAAGGATATTTCTGGCTTGCAGAAGTAGTCATAGAATGTTTCGAATCCTATAATGTTATAGGCGACCTCTGTGAGTCTCTCGTAGGTCACTGGGTCATTACCCAATAAATTAAAGGCATCTAGCAGGATATCATCGTAGGCGTCGTCTTCTGCTTCCCAGAGGGGATCGACGCCATTTGCTGGTGAATAATATCTTTCTCCGATTCTGCTTTCAACGTTTTTTAGAGAGAGACAGACTGCGCCTGGCAAGGTCTCAATTGGTATATCAAAGAACTTAAACCATTTGTAGAGAAGTTCCTCAATATATATATTGACTATTTCTCCAATTGTTCTTGGTTCTTCGTTACTAAAAAATGGAGACATCTATCGGCCCTCCAATTGATAGAGTTCAACACCTTTTCGAGAACATTATATTTTATAATTATCTCTTTGAGAAGGTGTATTTATACAAACAACTGATAGTATAAAAAGCATACTAGAAGAATAGTCTACCCTTTCTAGCTGTGAGACTCTATTTTTTGTTAAGATGCTTCTGCTCTATATTCTGCTGGCTATCTCTTGTATCAAGAACAATAACACATACGCAATAATTGGTGAGAGGTCCATCATTCCTCCAAGCGGGGGAATGACTTTTCTGATCGGCCCTAGGATTGGCTCTGTGGTGCTATAAATAAAGGATTGGAATTTCTCTGCTTTTCCTGGAATCCAGCTTAAAATAACGCGAATAAAAATAAGAACCATCATTATATTGGTCAATAAGTTTATAAAATTTATTATAAGTTCTTTTGTATTCATCTATTTAGGGCCAACTTTACTTCTGAAAGAATTGGGAGCTGACCTCTCCAGCTCTCCATCTCTGTTCCGTCGTCTCTAACTACCAACAAAGTTGGTGTGCTATAGACATCATATATTTCAGCGTCGGAGACGGCATCCTTGCTGTCGAGATTTACATATTCGACATCATAATGCTTCTCAATTTCTTGGGCAAATTCAAGGGTCGCTCTTTTGTTTTCGTCAAACTCTTTGGTAAATACCTTTAATCTCATAGTTACAATATAGCAAATTTTTTAATACAGATAAAGCCGTTAAATGGAGAAGACCCAGCCCCGTTTTCATCTCTGACATGTGTCAGATTGAATTCGTTGCTGGGTCTTGTCTCCCACTGTGCCGCGTTGGGGCTTGAGGCCAAGGCCTCATTTTTTTTCGCGTCGCGCTCTGACTTGCTCGATGAGCACCTAGCGTGATGGGAGGGTCCGTTTGGCCCCGGACCTTGGGCAAATCTAGATCGGCATCCTCGTGCCTTTCTGTCTGAAACCCCTCGGCGGAGTTTTCAGACTAACTGGTAGTTGAATGACGATCTTGTCGCTACGGATTGACTCCTGGCTGTCAATACGTAACTTGCTACACAGCCCCTGGATGCCGGCGTGGGTAGTTGAGAGAGCTTTCTCTCTTTACCGCACGCGATCACTCGTGGGCGCGCTGTGTTAACTCTGATTATCCCTAAGCGGCTATAACCAAAGCGAGGTTGCCAAACCTCATTTCTTATTACACCGGTTTCTGCCTAAAGCAGCTTATCCGGACCAGGATCTCCACTTCGCTGATTGTTATATAACAATCAGGGTTGTGCACGGCTCCCTGTGGATTAGGGGGAGATGATGAATTAACACCTTCTCAGTAGCTCTTTGCCACCCCGCTTTTTAAGATGACTGTATATTAACATAGTTAGTCGCTTTTGTCAAGTTTTTTATGGCTCTTCGTCACTTAGTGGGGTGAAAGAAACTAGCCATAATGACGAA
>JBAXEY010000067.1:0-1799 GCA_037140175.1 bacterium
AGTCAGTCCAAGCAGTCAGCCCCAGCCCAAGCAGTCAGTCAGTCCAAGCAGTCAGCCCCAGCCCAAGCAGTCAGTCAGTCCAAGCAGTCAGTCCAAGCAGTCAGCGATTTATTTGAATGCCGAATCTGTTATCATTTTTTCTCAATTAACCCTCTCCCCAAGCAGTTTAATCCAAGTAGGTATTCCCCCCGACAATTAAATAATTGTTTGTCTGTGGGGGCATCTAATCGCACCAGTAAAGGCTTTAGGAGAGGGTCCACTTCATTTATTGTATTTTTGAGAGGTTTAAAGGGAGCAAATATATTAATAAGCCGGTTTTTTCCCTCTCAACCACTAACCCTCCAGATATATACTACCTTGCCTGGACAAAAAGAGCGGTTTTTCTTCACCGTAATCAGTTCGGCCGAGGTTTTTGTTAGTTTATTTATGACTTCATATCCTTTATTATCCCTTTTACAAAAAGGAGAGGCGTAGTACCTAAATTTCGGCGGGTTTTATGGTTAAATTTAACGACGCTGTTGAATTAAATGTAGTAGGTAAATTTTGGCGAGATTTTAGGTGTTCACTAAGGTAACCTAAGTGAACACCTATAAGCTAAGGAGTATAATCTTGCATGTTGAATTAGAATAGCATGGTATCTTAGATTAATATGCGATTGTATCAAGTCTATCATCTGTAACCTTTCTGGGGTCCTCATAAATGAAATTGTCAAGGGTTTTAGATTCCATTTCCATTACTTCTGCTAACTTTACTATAAAGTTTTCTGCATCTTGAGGGAATATAGTTTGTAGTTTCCTATTTTTTCTAAGGTGAGTTGTTAAAAGATATAATCTTTTCTTGTAAAGTTCAACTCTTCGGCTTTCTGCTTGTTTCCCAATCTCTCTTTGTTTCTTTTTTTCGTATTCTTCTCGGTTCAAATAGAAATATTCCATAAATCTTGCGACGAAGTTTGCTTTTGGAATAGCATAAGTGTAAAGTCGCTTCCCTTTTAGATAAAGTAATTTTAATTTGTCTCTATCGAAGGTTAAAAATTTTCCACGATCACCGAAATTGTCTTGGTAACAATGAAGGAGTAAGTGACAACGATTCAAAACTAAATTTCTATCCAAGTCAAACACCGACGGAATGTTAAAAAAAATATAAAGTCCTTTACTTCTAATTTGGGTCATAGCAACAATAACTTTTTTATTAAAGTCCGTTAATGCTGAACGAGAATTTACAATGATTGCCTCGTCGAAGACAACTGCCTGTCCGGGTGTCGATCTTATCAAAACTCTTAGGAACTCATCTACGGAAAAGACAACCCTATCCAAATTAAAAGTTGGATCAAAGTATTTAGCACATTGAAAACTCAATGTGGATTTTCCAGAACCCACAGGTCCATCTATGATTACAAACATATCAGATCTTCGGTGAGCTATCTTGTGAGAAACTTTTGGCTGAATGAAATCAAAGTTTTGTTTTAGTAAATTATCAATCCAAAATCTCTTTCCAAATTTATCTGCTTGATCTGTTCCGTCAGGATTTTTCATATACACCATTTTTTTTCTCCCTTATCTCTTTATTTTTAAAAGCGACCCATTCTTTTACTATTTTTTCAAATGCTTTATTTAAAGTTAAGTCATACTTCAATTTTATTTTAGTGAGATAAGCATAACTTTTTTTCTTTATATGAAAAACCACTTCATCTTGACGATATTTTTTCCAATTTTTCATTTTTGTTTATTTCCAAACAAGAACCTTGGATCGTTCATCTTCGGCATAAGCATACCGAGTTGTTTGAAGTCACACCTTATCAT
>JBAXEY010000068.1:0-1775 GCA_037140175.1 bacterium
CCCTTTACAGCGCTTTAAACAAAAGTAGTAGCCATATAGTTTAAGCCTGCCTTTACTCCAAGCTCCAGTGAAAGAATTGCCACATTTGCAGTGAACAATCCGCCGCAAAGGAAAATCAAGATTATCTCTATTCTTTCGAGTTAGGTTTACGGCGATGTTTGTATTTCTACCGTCTAGAATGGCTTGGACCCGATAAAAAAGTTCTTCAATAATCATTGCTGGATGTTGGCCTTGGGCCTCCTGGCCATACTTTTTTGAGATCACTTTACCGGCATAGAATTTATTCCGAAACATTCTATTTACAGTTTGATGACTTAACGGTCCGTTGTTTCGTTGTTTTACTCCTTGTTTGTTTAACTCTTTTGCGATTTCTCTTAGGGTCACGGTTCCTGTTGCCATTAGCCCCCAGGCAGATTTTATCTGCTCGAAAGTTTGGGGATCCTTAATTGCATATCCACTTTTGTTAAGATATCCCAAAGGGACAGTTCCGTTGTTTAATCCAGCAATGAACCTGGCTCTCATCCCATTTTTAGTTCGTTCACTTCGAACATCGTTGTCCATCTGAGCAAAGCCGGCAAGCATAGTTTCAATAAACTTTTCTGTAGGGCTATTCCCGGTCGGTTCAGTTGCAGATACTAATTTTATTTCACACTCCGAAAGCTTTCGTCTGATTGCTAAATAATCTGATGTTTGGCGTGAGATTCTGTCTAAGCGGTAGACAATGATCGCATCAATTTCTCTTTTGTGTTTTTTACAAAACGCTAGCATTTCAATTAACGTAGGACGTCCTTTAATCGTCTTTGCTGATCTACCCTCCTCTCGAAACACTTGGATAGTGGTAAGTCCTCTTCGCTCTGCTTCTTTTCGACAAATATCTTCTTGTGTTCCAAGAGAATAATTATCAACTTGTTCGTCGGTCGATACTCGTATATAGATAACCGCCTTCTCTGTTCTTGCTTCGATAAATTCTAGTTGATTCATTTTAATTCTCGTTTAGAGTTTCTCTTAAAGTTTTGCCGTTTAACAACTTTTTCTCATATTCATCCATCCATGTATCAATCAAATATTGGAATTCAGTTAAATAGATTGCTAGTTCTTCATCTGTGAGTGAATCTATTTTTACTCCCATTATTTTCCGAGCCTTTTGAATCCGATTTTCTTCCTGATTACTAATAAATATGTTCTGTAGGGCAGACTCAATAGACATCCCTCCTTTTATAGGGATCAGATTTGTATTTATTTGTGGTTGTTGACAAGCCATATTCCCTCCATAAGATATACATATATGTATATCTTATATCCATAAAAGGATAGTGTCAAGATTATTTTCGAAGTTATATAGGATTTTTTTTATTAAAAAAAGACTTGAAAAACTCCCTCTACTAAAATTATATTGCAATTTCTAAATATCTTTGATATTATGCCCATAAAATAAGGAGGGTGGGAGAATGAATTGGTTATCTCTAACTTTTTTCAATCGACCTTAACCCTCAAACAAAGCAATTTGTTTCTTGAATATGCCCTCATATTCACTACTTTCCTTGTTCTTGTCTTCGCCCCCATCTATCTATTACGAAGGTTCGGTTGGCTCTTTGCTAGAAAGAAGCCTTTTGTTTTTCTTGAATTAACATTCCCTTCGATTACGAGTAAAAGTTCATATTCAACCGAGCAATTGTTCATGCTACTTCACAATCTAGCCAAAGGACACCACCTTAGTAAGAGAGGTTATTCCTTAGAAATTATTAGTACGAAAGAAAGAGGAATCAGGTATGTGC
>JBAXEY010000069.1:0-1763 GCA_037140175.1 bacterium
CCCACTCATTACACCATTCGTGCGCGTCGGAACTTACCCGACAAGGTATTTCGCTCTTCTATACCTAAAGAAGGACTCTATCTTCATCCCTTTTAAGAGGGAGCATGACGTCTAGTCTCTGAGGATTTTAAAGACGGTTCTTTTTTCTATTCATCTTGCTTGATAAAACAAGAATGTTTTGAAGTCCATTTTTTGATAGATGTTTTTTGTGATACATAATTTTTATAATTTTACAAAAGATTATGAAATCATTTTTCTTTGAAGTTTTTAGTTTAAATTCTTCAAAGAATGGAATTATTTTAGTATGTAATTCCGAAACAGATCTAACGCAAAACTTATATAAGTCTTCTTTGTGATTATCGTATCGTTTATTTAAAACAATACTTCCAAACCCAAAGAATTTTTGAATTTCTTTTAAAGTGTCTAAACTTTTACCTGATTGTGTTATCACAAATTCAGGAAAAACTTGTTTGCCAAATTTTGTAGTAGTATTTTTTACAATAGATACTGTAAAACATCCTTCTCCATCTACAAAACCAGAAATCCAACAACCCATCTTTAATCTTTCCTGCTGATTATTTGTTTTCATCTATGGTAGCATTATACCATAGGCACTTTTCTAAAAACAAACTTTCCAGCATATGGTCATGTTTATTTTTGGATCAATTGCACATTGCTATGCAAAGAGGTAGCTAATTACTTATTTACCATATAAATCACTATACCAGTCCCAATCCTTGTTTTTCCTAAAAAATTCTAAGAAAAACAACCTTAGGACCGTTATAGTTACGGCCGACATTCACCAGGGCTTATATCGATCACCCCTACTCCGCTCTTTGCAAACAAAAAGCTACGCAGGGCAAGCATTATATTTTTTATAAAACTTGTCCTTCGAAGCTCCTTGTATTCAAGGAGCGAAGCAGGAACGTCAATATTTGACCTTCTGGCATTGGTCAGGTGTCACCCCCTATACATCCTCTTACGAGTTCGCAGGGAGCTGTGTTTTTGGTAAACAGTTGGCAGGAATACTTTCGCTGCGCCCCCCATTACCCCAAATACTTCCTTTTTCCACACGAAGGAAAATTCTTTTGTCTCTTTGATTCATTTTAACTCTCCCTCATATTTCGGAAATATCCAAAGTAATGGGGGGAAGCCTTATCCCGAAGTTACGGCTGATTTTTTGCCGAGTTCCTTGGGGACCACTCACTCGTTCGTCTTGGGCTACTCGCCCTGATCACCTGTGTCGGTTTGCGGTACGGATTTCACATTTTTAAGTTTAGAGAATTTTCTTGGAAGCGTGCTTTGTATCATTACCCTATGCCGTAGCATAAAACTTTATACTTTCCTTGAATATACCATTGAAGGTATTGTGCGGATTTTCCTACACAATATTCTTAGAACATAAACTCAAATCCATTAATGAGCGATACATACTACACTCCGTCCTCCCATCACAAAATATGAAAGTCATGGAATATTAACCATGTGTCCATCGAGTACGGTTTTCACCATTCCCTTAGGCCCGACTAACCCTTGGCTGATTGACATTACCAAGGAAACCTTGATCTTTCGACGTGGGGCGATCTCAGCCCCATTGCGGTTACTTGTGCCAACATTCTTACTTCCAAACGCTCCAAAGGCTCTCACGAGTCCTTCTTCACTGCAGATTGGAACACTCTCCTACCACTCGGTCCGACCGAGGTCGGACCGAATCCTCAAATTCGGTAATATACTTAGCCCCAATTATTTTCGACGCAAAATCT
>JBAXEY010000070.1:0-1705 GCA_037140175.1 bacterium
ACTCAAAGCGTCAAATCCGACAGCTTGAAGTGTCTACTAAACAGGGTACACATCACTGACGACTGTCTCATTTGCTTCATTTTGTGGTTAGATCGGTGAAAAATGATAATACAAACTTATCATAAATAATTTGTGCGATTTTGTACTTGAAAATACTCCATGATTATCGAGCGTGTTGCTAGCCATGAATTTAAAGACTTTTCAAAGCCTTTTTTATTTAGTTGAGAATGAATCAATAAGCGTCATATCTTCCGGTGTTATCTCAAAACCATACAAATCAGCGTTTTCCTTAATCCGATTATCATGAGTAGACTTTGGAATTACAACAATCTCCTTTTGTAATGCCCACCGCAATAAAATTTGCGCACTGGATTTCTGGTATTTATCAGCGATTGTCATTAACCTTTGATCATTTAGATTTTTACCACGGGTCAAAGGACTGTAGGCTTCCAAAACAATTCCGTTTTCTTTACAAAACTGATGCATCTTCGGGTTGTAGTTATATGGGGACAACTTGATTTGATTTACCGCCGGCTTAATAGAGGCAAAGCTTAAAGTATCCTTTAAGTAATCAATTGAATAATTACTAACACCAATCGCCTTAACTTTACCATTTTTAAATATTTCTTCCATTTTTAACCAATTTCTTTTCGTTAAACCAGGCATCGGCCAATGGATTAAATATAAATCAATATAACCCACATCTAATTTATTGAAGCTTGTTTCAAAGGCTTTTTGGGTGTTCCAAGCATCTAGCGGAAACAGTTTAGTCGTTAACCAGATTTCTTCCCTATGAATGCCGCTATCCCTGATTGCTTTGCCAACAGATTCTTCATTAAAATAAAATTTGGCCGTATCTATATGTCGGTAACCCATTTTTAGAGCATATTTTACCGCATTATATGCGACATGACCGCTTTTGCTTTGCCATGTACCAAGGCCTAATAGGGGCATCTTGGTTCCATTATTTAAGGTGACTTTAGTTTCAATATTTAACATATACTCCCTTTCATTTAACTCCGCCGAACATTAATGACATCATGTAGTAATAGAAATGATAAATCATGGCTAGATTCAAAAAGAATATTGAAAGCGTTAAGCCGGCTACCGAGAACCAGCGACCCTTCACTGCTTTAAGGCCAAGTATATTAAAGACTAAACCTGCAATTAGAACCGGTAAACCTATGACCGGATAAATCCAGCCCACTACACCAATAAGTCCCAGTGCAAAACCAATTTTCCCCCAAAGTTTGGACCGGTCTTTTGTAATTTTGGTTTTGTTATTACTTTTTTTTGTAAATTTTCCTTTAACTCCCCCTAGATCTTCCTTAACCCCCTGAAAAATATTAAAGTTTGGTTTTCCCCTTGCTGTCATCTTTACTCCTATACTAATTGTTTTTTTTACTATAATTCTATTAAAGATTATCTATTTAACTTGAGTAACGGCTGAAATTATCCTGTATAATTATATCACTCAAGGTTGGAAATCATACATTCAGGTGAGCCAAAAAAGAAGAGGCTTATTAAAGCCTTTTTTTGACAACTTTTTTCCTTAACCCCTATCGAGCTTAGAATTTTTGAGCGTAACTGTGATATTATTTTGTTATGAAGAAAACGAACGACACCTACTGTATAGTCCTAAAGGGCAAAAACATCACAGAACGGTATTATCGCGACAAAGACGGCTGGTTAAAGATTAGTAATA
>JBAXEY010000071.1:0-1605 GCA_037140175.1 bacterium
TATTTAAACTAGATAAAGACTGGTTAATAACCTTTTCTTTTGGTTTAGCCATTAGGAATATTTTAACAGATAATTTGTTCTTACTGTATAGCTAAATATATTTTGAGCTAAAAAGCCAGGATAGTCAGCTTTTTATTTATAGTTTATGGATACCGGCATAGATAAGGTAGATAGCCATCAGCATAAAATAGACATTTGCTATAGTTGATCCATGTTTTGACATAAAGCCTTTTACTGGTCCCAGGATTGCTTCAGATTTTTTGGGCATCGCATATGTAATAATCACCGGAAAGGCAACCATGAGCATGGTTATTAGGATCACGACCACAACCAACGAGGAATCATCTAGTGGAGCTAGCTTGTTTTCAGCAATGATTTTAATGGCCGCGATAAACGGTATTAGAGTAGAGACGTTGATAAACATATACAGAAAGCCAATGACTGGATATGGCTTCTTGTGCTTCTTGACCTCTGTCGATTTGTCTTTTTTCTTGAAGAAAATTGACTTGATAACAATCAATACAATCAGCAGGCCCAGCACAATATCTATTATGCTCGAGGTCAGATCAGGACGATTGGTTGCCTGAATGGCTGGCTTGGCAGTAAAGAATATAATAATTCCTAGTACAGTTAGAAATAGAGTGGCGCCCAGAATAAATGATAAAGCCTTCTTTTTTGGATTGTCTTTACCACTCAATATCATCATCACAAACAAAAGCCCAGTCGGACTGATTGTAGCGCCGATGGCTAAAGGCAATACTTGTAGAAATGTTTTATCCATAGTTTCTCATCAAAGAGCTTATAATATACTTTTATATTAATCTCTTTTTATACATTATCAACATTAATGTTAAAATTGAGTTATGAAATTTGTTTTAATAGAAAAAAGCTTATTAGGCGGTGATGTTGTCTCCTTTGTCTTTGAACCGGAAAGAAAGATTTCTTGGAAACCAGGCCAGTTTATGCATTATGTCATAAACCATGAGAATCCAGACGATAGAGGGATTGAGAGATGGTTCACCATTTCAAGTGCTCCTTTTGAGAGGGTGATAACGATTACAACCAGGATCTTCCCAGAAAGTAGTAGCTTCAAAAGGGCTCTATATAATATGCAAATCGGCGAACATGTTGAGGCAGATGGGCCGATGGGAAAATTTGTTCTGAAAGAACCAAAAGCCAACAACATTTTTATCGCAGGCGGTATTGGTATTACGCCTTTCCGATCTATCTTGGCTCAAGCCTTCTACAATAAGACAAAAATTACTGGTAATTTACTATATCTTTCAAAAGATAATTTCTTTCCGTTCAAGGATAACCTGGATGAAATGTCGCCGTCTCTTGGTCTTGATATCCATTACCTTGACGATATCCCAGTCGATTTCCTCCGTGAACTTAGTTCAAAGAAAAGCACAATCTCATATATTTCTGGACCGGAGTCGATGGTTGGATATTTTCAAAAATTGCTCAACCCTCTTGGCTATGAAGAGGAGCACATTTTGACTGATTTTTTCCCTGGTTATGAGTGATCTTGATGATAATATATTTAAACCTGCAAAAGTTCAAACACATATTGGACTCCACTAAGGAGTCATCATGCAACAAATC
>JBAXEY010000072.1:0-1591 GCA_037140175.1 bacterium
CCAGAACAATTTTTTTAGCTTCTTCTCTAGCCTGAAGCATCATTCCCTTGATCTCGAGCTCCATGGAGCCACGCTTGCCGAGGGAAATAATCAAGCGCAAGAAATAACCGATAGCGATGCCTACGAGGCCCGCCGCTCCGGCTAACAAAATTACAATTTGTAATGACATAAAATTTGCGAATATGCTTCGCTTTTTATGTAACTGAAAACAAAAGTATTAGTTTCTCTTTTAGAAGCTAAATAAAGGCACATTTTGCCCAAGATCGACATATTTTGATTTCAAGTGGATAAAAAACAAAGTCATATAAATTAAATTGATAACGGTCTTATCATATAACAAAAAGGGGCCTTTTGCAAGCTTGTGTATAAGTCCACCACCTTTGGCACTCCTCGGCTGGTAATTTAGATACAATATACCGCAAAGGTGAAATTAAGCCAAGCGTATGGTGTGGACGTTTGGTATTGTACCAAATTAAATATTCAATTAGCTTCTGATTGAACGCGGCGAGGTCATCACGAAGTAAAGCTAAATTGTAATTCACAAACTCTTCCTGAATAGTGCGATTGAATCTTTCAATACAGGAATTCATTTTTGGTGATCGCGGATAGGTATGAAATTGTTTAATATTGTTTTGAATACAAGCCTCACGAAAGTGATCCATAAATTCGCTCCCGTTGTCTGTCTGCACCGAGTTAATTGGTGTCGGACAAACCATTTTCATTTTCTTCAAAAAATCAGAAGTCGTCTTTGAAGTATGCGAAGTGTAGGCGTAAGCAAAAGCAAACTTACCTTGGGTATCAATTCCAGTCACCAAGTAACGCCTGATACCGTCAATGAATTTGATGATGGAGTCAGTTTCGGTACATTGTTCGGTATAGTGCTTAGGACGCCTTTCCTTCTTGATTTTGGGCTTAATATACTCGTAAATGTTACCCGTGCGACCGTTCACAATCATTTTGCGGTGTTGAGGTAGGAGGTGACGATTTTTGAGATCTGTAACCATCCGACCGACAGTGGAAATACTGTAATTAAATCCCGCTTCAGTTAATGGAGTGTGCAATTTTTCTTTTCCCAGTCTTGGGTGATCAGTTCGTTCTTTAATGATGATATTTTGAACCGCTTCTGGTATTCGTCTTTTTCTTTTGTTTTTCGGAACGGTCGGTATCGGATTCAGACCTTCTAGTTTGCCTAGAGCTTTCTCTAATCCTAGTTGCCAACGGAACAGAGTCCGCCTAGAAGTGCCAAAAGCTTCTTTCGTCGCCTCTGTCCCATATCGCTCCCAGAACGCTAATATTTTTGCTCTTCTTTTTGCTTGTTCGGTAATCATATACCGAAACCTTAGCACCCTCTCGTAAAGACTCAAGAACCCTTTAGTTCCTTTGAATTTATTGAAAATTCGCATTTCTTCTTTTGATTAGAAGAGTGCCATATGTATCTGAACTTATGCAATATCATTTTTTACCCAAACAATGTATGAGTAATCGCCGAGCTGGATTTTTTATCCCAGTTAGAGGTGTTTAGCTTTATTTCTTTTATAGCATTACCGTCTTTGAATTTTAAATGACCATTTTTTAGGGCATAGTCATAAAT